>NZ_CAUPFR010000057.1:0-10707 GCF_963510575.1 uncultured Anaerococcus sp.
GCCAAACATTGAACCAGGAAAAGCCATAAGACTTCCTAGCCCAGCCATATTCCTTAAAACTGAAGCCACAAAAGCGATTATAATACCATAAAAAGGTCCAAGGGTGACAGCCGCAAAAATATTTACAATGTGTTGGACAGGTGCACACCTAGAAAAAAATACCGGAAATGAAAATGTTGATCCTACTACTGCTAGGGCAACCAAAAATGATGCTAAAACGAGCTTTTTAAGCTTTAAATTTTCCATAATACTCCTTTAAAAATATATTAACAGAAAAGCAAATAAAAAAAGCTAACCCCAGGGTTAGCAAAAATAAAAGACTCCTTACGCCGGCATTATCCGAATCAAGTAAAGGGTCGAAGTCAAAACTTCCTCTCAGCTATAAGCTCCCCTGTTGATTCTATTTTATGTTAAATAAAAGATAGTGTCAAATAATTAGCAAATTTAATATCTCTTAAAAATAAATCTTTCATTCCTACCCCCGTTTAAGGTCCGTATGACCATATATTTCCACACTTCTTTTACGTCGAGTGAGTCAAAGACAATAAAAAAGACGGCTTTCACACCGTCTCAATTATTTATTTAATTTGTACTAAAAAAGCACCTCTAACAATAAGTTATCAGTGCTTATCTTTATTTTTTCTTTCGTCTAATTTTTTCCAAAACTCTTCAGCTTCTTTTTTCTCTTCCTCTGTTAATTCTCTATGTCCTGTAACTTCAGCTTTAAAAGGAGCTGTAAACCTATTTGTTAATAATTCTTGCTTTTCTTCTTCAGTCAGTTCATTTTTACTCATTTGATAACTCCTTAAGAATAATTTCTACAAGATTTGGGGACTTTCTTATAGAATTAACTATAAACTCAGTATTTCTTGGATATAAAACTTCCTCTTCATCAAGCCCTATACTTGATATATCTTTACCCATTTTTGAGTTATTTATATAAATTCTTACATTAGTCATATCATTATATGAACTTGCTTTTGTAGTAGATGTGTATGCTTTATAATTTACAGTATTACCGACTTCATGAGCATTTAAAAAGTCTTTCATACTGTTTTTATCAAAGAAATACAAATCTCTAACCAAGTCACCCTCATAGTCAGGCATTTTATTTAATGCCTTATCAAGATTTCTTACAAATTCCATTTCTTTATTATTAAGCTTGTAATTATTATACAACTTTTCATTGATCTTATAGCTTTCTGAAGACTTATATTTCATAATAGCTTGCTTTTCATTTTTTGTTAGTGCTTCAAATGTATTTTCTTTATATTTTGTATCAATCCACTTTCTCCAGTCTTGGTATTTCAAATCCAAAGGAACCTTAATATTCTTCCCATTCTTATCCTTGGCCATTCTATTCCTATCACCATAATCTTCCCTATACTTGATAGTCGTAGTCCTACAATTAGGATGAAAAGGCGGGTAATTGATACCGACCTGGATATCATCGACTGGATAATGCTTGCCATCTTTTTCTTGACAAATAGAAGATGTTCGATTGTCAAGAGTCGCCAAAAGCTCATATTCCTCCTAGCTTGCAATAATAGCCGACTGGGCTAATATTTCAGCCTGCAAGGCTTCAAGTCTATTAATCCTAGACCTCATAGCCAAGGTATTAAGTTCAAGCAATAGGGCATTATCCTCAGTCGCCTTAATCTGATTAAGATATTCCTCCATAGTCATTCGCCATGACCTAAACTCATCGCCCTTGATAAGCTCTTGGCTTTTTTAACTGATACCATATTATCGACCATAAATTGCCCTTAGATTGATTTAATCGACTTATATATATCATTGCTTGCCTTAAAATAATATCGCTCCAATTTAAGGCTACGGAGTCTGTTTCGGATAAAATTATAAGAGACTTCGCCAAGTTCTTTTTACATAAAGTCTTTTTTATTTTTAACCCCAAAAGACTTAGGCATAAATTATAAAATTTTTAAAATTTAAATCTTATGGCTTGCAGATAGGCACAAAAAAAGAAGCACTGTTTCCAATGCTTCTTTAGTGTTTGGTGCGGGATAAAGGAGTCGAACCTTCACGAGAAATTCCCACTAGATCCTAAGTCTAGCGCGTCTGCCAATTCCGCCAATCCCGCATGGGGTGAGTAGTGAGATTCGAACTCACGCTCTCCTGGGCCACAACCAGGTGTCGTAACCAACTGGACTATACCCACCACGTTTGTATCTTCACTATTCATACTGACTATATAAGTATACTACTTATTTTTTGTCTTGTCAAATTTTTTATAATTTTTTTAAGAATTTTCCTAAGAAATCATCTAAGGTCATTCCTACTGACAAATATAATAATACCATGATTTTATAATTAATGCAAATTTTTTTATTATTTTATTTTTCTTTTCTTTGTAGTAGAATATCTAGAGAGGTGAATTATGAAAACTACAAGAAAATTAATGTTAAAAATATTTGCGATTGTTATCGCCATAGCCATGATTGCTCCCCTAGTATATAATGCTATTTTGACTATGAAATGATTATCGAAAATATAGAGTATTCTGATAAATACAACCTTATTAGACTTACGATTTCAAACGAGAAGTTTTATGTTGACTATGACCTATATTATGAAAATGGTTTTGAAGTAGATAAGGAGATTGATTTTCCTACCTACAAGCAAATCCTTGCCAACGATGAATTTAACAGGGCGAAAAATTATGCTTTAAATAAGATTTCTTATTCGCAAAAGTCTACCTATGAAATCAGGCAAAAACTTAAGGACCAAAAATTTTCTGAAGATGTAATAGAAAAAATCATCGTTTATTTAGATTCATATGGCTTTCTAGATGACGAAGCCTATGTCAAGTCCTATATCAGGGATAAGGATGAGATTTCTTCTTGGTCCAGGGGCAAAATTCGCTTTATGCTCAAGAAAAAGCATATTGATGAGAACCTTATCGATGATTACATATCTCTCATTGATGATGAGAGGGAGGCTGAGAAGGCCAGATTTTTCGCTGATAAGAAAATTAAAAATGACTTTTCTTATGAAAATAGGGCTAGGATTTTTAGGCACCTTGCTGGCAAGGGTTTTGATATTGATATCATAAACCTTGTCCTTAATGAGAGATTTTCCCAATGAATTTTGTTTATATCTTAAGATGTGGTGATAATTCCTTATATACAGGATACACAAATGATGTCAAAGCTAGGCTTAAGACCCACAACTTAGGCAAGGGTGCTAAATACACTAGGTCTAGACTTCCTGTAAAACTTGTCTACTATAAGAGAGTCGATAGCAAGTCCCGGGCACTTAAACTTGAGGCTAGGATAAAAAAACTTACAAAGAAAGAAAAAGAGGCTTTAGTAAAAGCGTTTAACCTAGAAAAGTAATGATCTTTTCGCAAGGTTTGCCTTTAAACTATCGCCTCTTCTTTTTATAGAAAGCTCAAATAGTCCCATCTTGCTAAAACCAAATATTTCTGCTTCAATATTATAGTCTAGCATTGCTTTTTTAAAAGCTTCTATTATATCTTTTTCCCCTTCAGACCTTAAAAAATCAATGACTACCATCCCACCTATATTTCTTAATTTCAAATTATAGGCAATAAAATCTATGAGTTCTAAGTTGATATTCAAGAGAAAATCTTTTTTCTTTGATTTCGACTTTCTACTAGCCGTATTTACGTCAATTACAGTTAGGGTCTTAAGCTCATCAATTATTATAGATAAGTCCTTAAAGGCCAGGTCAGTTTGTTTTAGATTTTCCTTAACTTTTGAAAATTCCCTTGAATTTCTTATATCAAAGTCCCTAACTTCGTAATCTTTAAAAGCTTCGAGATAGGTGTCTTTTACGGAATTTTCTAGCAAGAATTTTGGACTTGGAAAAAATTTTTCTTCCCTTATTAGCCATTCTTTTTTCTCTAAAATCTCCCTATACAAACTTTCATCTTTTGCCATGCCCTTTTTAAGTTTTGGTCTATTCCTGAGTGGATACCTAGATAGGGTGTAGGCTGAGTTTTCTAGTAGGAAATTTTCGCTTGCTAGCCCTAATTTTCCATTCGCTGGCTCTCTTACATATTGGATTATTGCATTATCACCTATCTTGTAGTTTAGAGTTGATTTTAGGTACAAAGTTTCTCCTTGGGAAATTTCTACAAAATAAGCGCCCAAACTATCAATTTTATTAAGGACTTTTCCCCTATATATATTATGAAGAAGAGAGTCATAGAAAATAACTTCCATGACTCTCTCGTTTTCTACCCTCATAAGGATTTTTTCTTTTTTATCGTCTAAGATTAGTTTCACTTTTTAAAAATCCTCTTTAATTTTTCAAAAAATCCTAACTTTCCTATTGGCTCTGCTTGTCCTGCCAAAAGATTGTCTATAACTTTTTTAAAGTATTCATTTTCTTTGACAAAACCTAGATAAGTAGCAGATTTTCCTAGGATTTTATCCCTTAATGGTCTTGGATCGAAATCTTGATCGCAGCGATTGATAAAATAAAAGTCTGCATGAACATCTTTATCTATGTCTTCCTTATCTAGGATTTCAATTTTTATTGCATCCTTTATAGAAAGATAAAGATTATCTAGAATGATAATATCAGCATCTACCTCATCTATTAGGTTGTAAACATCTTGAACCCTAATATCATATTTATCATCCATAAGGGGAGCTATAATAAATTTTAGGTTTGGATTTTCTTCAACCATAACCTTTTCTAGATCGCATATGCCTAGAAAATAGTCAGATATGTCGTAGCTTATCATCCCGTCTTTTTTGTAATAATCTTCGATATTTGACTGGTCACTTCTGAAAAGTGAAGTGAGCAAGACCATCTTGTTTTCTGAGAGTCTTTCCGCTAAGTTTACCGCAAAGTCGGTTTTTCCTATATTATTTTTTCCATTTATTAGATATATTTGCATATTTTCCTCTTAACTAATGTTCATGGTTATGGTCATGACCATTTGCAGATTCACCTAAATCTTGAATGTCTTCTGCTGTTGGTTCTGCGTCAATCATCTTAACATTGAGATCAAAATACCTAGCCACTATATCTCTCATTATTGGAGATGCATTGTAGGATGTATCACCTTGGGTTAAGACAATAGAAATTGCTATTTCTGGGTTATCATATGGCGCAAAGCCTACCATCCAAGCGTAGGTGTCATAGTCTGTTCCGTCTGGATTTTTACCTTCTACTTCTGCTGTACCTGTTTTTATACCAATGTCTAGTGGGAGTTGGTTTAAAACAGCATTTTTCTTTGCTACTAATAGGGTTCCGTATTTGATGTCTTCTAGATATTTCTTATCTTTTACATCTATTCTCTGATGTTCTGGAACATTTTCAAATAATACTTCACCGGAATCATGGTTTTTGACCTTGTTTATTAGGGTAAATTTATTTAGGTAACCACCATTTGTTAGGGTTGCTATTGCCCTGTTCATTTGAATTGGTGTGTAGGAATTTTGTCCTTGGCCGATTACTATGTTTAGCATATCAGTTATATCCCATTCAGCCTGGTTGAGGTAGGTGTATTTGATTGTATCTGCAAGCCCATCTCTCTGGCCTTGGAGGACTTTTAAGGAATCATATCCCCTATCATCAAAGAAATCAACTATAGCCTTTCTTGTCCATTCACTAGGATTGTCTGTAAATTTAACTATATCTGCTATATCTTTTTCATATTCAGTTCTGGTTTTCTTGACCCCTTCTTTTAGGAATAGGGTGAGATTTTTTTCCAAATATTCTTTGAGCATGAGTTTTGTAACTTCAACTTTTTTACCTATTGAAGGTACATTACCCCTGGCTTCTTTTGGTATATTTATTTCAATACCTGTTTCTTCGTCTAGCCCCAACATTTCACAAGCCAGTCTTATATCATTTAGTTCTAGCTTGGTTGTAAGTGTATCTCCGTCTTCTGGATTTTCGCCGAGGGCTAGGGTGTAGAAATAGTAGTTACAAGAGTCTCTTATGGCTCCGTAGAGGTTCTCCTCTCCGTGTGTCATTCCTGTTTCTGTGTAAATTAGGCAAGAAAATCTCCTGTTACCAATTTCCATAAAACCGTGGCAATTATTTACAGCCAATGGGTCTAATCCCTTTTCTAGAGCTGCTAGGGCAGATACAAGTTTAAAGGTAGAACCAGGCATTACAGCAGTTTGTGTGGCTATATTTAGCATAGGTCTTGGAGCAAGTGGGCCTTCGCTATCTTCAACTTGGAGAGCTTCCCAGTCGGAAGTTGAAATTCCAGTTGAAAATAGGTTTGGATCGTAATTTGGATACGATGCTAGGGCCAATACTTCACCAGTCTTTACGTCAGAGACTACTACAGCTCCACTTTCAGCGTGTGGTGCCATTTTAAAAGGCCTAAAAGTACCAAATTCAGACTCATAAACTCCAGTTTCTCTTAGGGCCGCTAGGACACCTTTTAGAGAATCTTCGGCTTGTTTTTGAAGTTTAGCATCAATTGACAAATATACATCATCACCAGGTTCCGACTTGGTCTGGGATATGGTCTCTCGCCTATTTCCTGCAGAGTCAACTGTTACAAGCGACCTACCATTTTTTCCCTTAAGATTATCCTGATAGGATTCTTCTATACCAGTTTTACCAATGATTTCGTCCCTTAGGTAGGCTCTTTCTTTTACATACTTATCTACTTCTTCATTTGTTGCAATTGGTCCCATGTAGCCTAAAACATGACTGGCGAGATTTCTATTTGGATAAGATCTTATAGGGATAGTTTCAACTACTACACCTGATGCCGAATCAATTTTCTCTTCGATTTTTAAAACTGTTGACTCATCAAGGTTGTAAACTATATTTATTGGCCTATAACCAAAGGAGCCTTGCCTATTTAAGGTATTATCTATTGTTAAAATTCCAACAGCTTCAATATCATTGTACTTATCAAGTCCACTGACCTTTTTTAAGTATTCCAAGATTTTCTGACAGTCTTTTTCCTTCATAAGGATATCGACAGTTTCTTTTGTTGAATTTGCCCTATCCTTATTTGCATAGTGGGTGAAGAAATCTTTTTTATCTTTTGTAAAAGTATATTCCCAATCTTCTGGGTCATCTGCTGTTATATCTATATTTGGATAAATGTTATTTTTTGTATTGGCATTTTGTGCCATATATTTTACATATTCTGATAAAATGAGTGGCTTAATTAAACCATGTTCCTCAGCAAGTCTTGCTAATTCATCCACAGCAGAGCCTGCCTGAGGATTTTTGAACCTAACATCTACAGAATATTGGTTTTTGTCGTCTTTAGTTTTGGTAATGACTTCTGTTTCAAAGTTTGCATAAATTCCTTTGTTTTCCAGCTCTTCTATAAGCATATCGGCAGGAATTATATAGGCTCCCTTATCATCTACCATAGCTGAGGTCAAAACATCTTTGATTGTGGCATTTTTTACAATTTCACAAAAATCATCAGATGGCTTTGAATCTAAGCTGATTTTTTTGAAGACCTTGTGAAGCCTTGCTTTTTTTTCGATTAAATCTTGATCACTTTTTACAGAGTAAGCTTTAATTGCAAGATTGCCTAAAAGTTTATTTGAATTTAAAATCCTATAAGCAAGGACTCTCGCATTAGCATTTTGTAAGATTGATAAAAGGACTGACTTATCTTCGCCAACAGATTCTAGGATTACATCTATTGGGTCATCGTCCTTGGTGTAGCCAATTGATGCTAATTTCTTTTCATAATTTTTCTTGTATTCTACCTTAAGCTTTCCATTCTTTTGGCTAATGTGGACCGGCACATCTATGCCTCTTTTCTTGAGGGCAAGGATGGCTGTATTTAAGGTTTCATACTTTATTCCATCTTCATTGTATGTAGATAGTAAAAATTCATCTATAAGTTCATTGTCAATTAGCTTATTGACAACTTCTTCGATAGGCATTTCCTTTTTCTTGAAATAATCATTTTTATTTTTATATATAAAGGTATTTAATCTTATATTGAAATCTTCTGTGTAGTTAACCCCGTCTTCTTCTAGGATATCTACCAAATTTGCTATTAATTCTATTCTTTTTGTATCATCCAAGGCCATCAATTCATCTTTGTAGAGCTTAACTGCAAAGGAAGGAATAGATGTTGCAAGGATTTTGCCGTTTCTATCGTAGATATTGCCCCTACTTGCAAGTTCATCGACTTCCTTTACTTTTCTGTTGTCAGATAAGTCCCTGTAATAATCTCCCTTGGAAATCATTACACTAAAAAGTCTAACTACTATTGCAACAATGGCTAGCACTACGACTACCTGGATAAAAATGAGTCTATTTTCTTTTGTGTTTCTCATAAAATCCCCTAAATTCTATAGGTTGGTATATACATTATTTTTTTGATCAATTGGTAATAAACTAAGTAAATAAGCGAATTGAATACAGCTTCCACTAGGATTTCTATACCCAAATAACCTGTTATGGAATTTAGACTTTTACCAAAAATATAATAAATACCATTTACCAATAAAAAATTAAAAATTGTTGATATAAAGCAGATAAGCATCCCTGTTTGTTTGTCTTTGCCTAGCTTTATAAATTCTCCTGAAGAGATTACCCCAATTAGGTAATAAGATAGGGCCCTGACTCCAATTAGGCTTGTAAAAAGAAAGTCTTCAAAAAGTCCAACAATGAGTCCCCCAACTCTTCCTGTCCTATTTGGCAAGATTTGTCCCAGGGCAATAACTGCAGGAATTATTATATTTAGGTTGGCTCCCATAAT
Source organism: uncultured Anaerococcus sp. (assembly GCF_963510575.1). Lineage (GTDB taxonomy): Bacteria > Bacillota > Clostridia > Tissierellales > Peptoniphilaceae > Anaerococcus. Next base: position 8,702 of record NZ_CAUPFR010000057.1, read on the forward strand.
ATCAATTTTAGCAAAAATTGAGGTTTGCAAGATAAAACTAATTAACAAAACTAAAAAGCTTTTGAATTTATTCATAAATTTGACCCTCCTTTTGCTTTTTCTCCTTACTTTCTGGTTTCTCATCTTCTGAATATGCCGAATCATGTTTTAAAACCAAGACCCTGTATAGGTGAGAAAAATCTACTGGAGATTTGATGGTAATATTTTTCCTAAGTGAGTCTTCACTCATGGTAACTGTGGCTACCCTTCCTATGTAGATTCCATAAGGGTATATACCTCCCAGACCACTTGTTAGAAGTATATCTTTTTCATTGATTTTGCTTTCAAGGTCTATCATATAACCTTGGATGGTATTTTTATTGAAAATATCTATTACTCCATAATCACCTGAGTTGGCATTTACAAAGGAAACGTCATTTTCGTTTGAATTTATAGTTTCAACCCTAGCTGTTGTTTGGTAAACTTCTGTGACCTTGCCTACCAGACCTGTATAATATTTGCTATCCCCAACAGCTTGGAGGATTATATCGTTTTTTTCAATTCCATCAGCTGCACCCTTGTCAATATTAAAATGGGTTGTCATTGAGTTTACATCAGTATTTACAAGCTTTGCCTTGATGTACTTATTTTCTGAACCCTTGGTTGCGATTGCTTCTTCTTTTAGAAAGTCTTCCCTATTTATAGTTGCTAAAAGTCTTGCATTTTCCATAACTAGAGACCTATTATCTGCCTCTAATTTTAGGACTTGTTCACGAGTTTCCTTTGATCCAATAGTTCTTTCAAGTTGCTCAATCATAGCAGAAGATATTGAATAAGTTACTTTTTCAACCGGCTTTAAAATTGTGTTTGCAAGATTAGAACCTGTTTGTGACAAGGCTTCAGTTTGGCTTGATATAAGTATCAAAAGGCCTAGACCTACAACTGTAAATATAAATGGTTTTTTATCTTTTTTTACTCTCTTATATGCCATAGTAACCTACTTACGATACTTAATAAATTTATCAGGATTTTCCAAAATCTGACCTGCACCTAGGATTGCGTCAGTAGCTGGATCTTCTGAATGGTATGATTTTAAGCCAATTTTCTTTTCTATATACTCTGCAAGTCCCTTTAGCTTTGACAAGGAACCAGATAGGGCGAACCCATCTCTTTTTATATCAGAAGAAATTTCTGGTGGGGTTTTCTCAAGTGCTTCAAGAATCATTTCGCAGACTTCATCAGCAAAAGGAAGGATACATGAAACCAACTCACTAGAGGTGACATTTACAGTCTTTGGTCTCGCATCATTTAGGTCCCTACCATTTACTTCCATTTCATTATTTCCGTCTTTGATTTTAAGGGAAGCGAGTTTTATTTTGACTTGCTCTGCTGTATTTTTTCCAATTTCAAGACCCTTTTCATCCCTGAAATAATCTACGATCTTTTCATCCAAATAGTCGCCACCCTTGTTAATTGTAGCTGAAACTACTATTCCATTTAAGGAAATAACTGCAACTTGGCTAGTGCCTGCACCCATATTCAAAAGTAAGATTCCCCTAGGTTCGTCTGGCGAAAGGTTCATGCCATAGGCTGCTGCAAGAGATTCGTCAACTAAGATTATATCCCTACTTCCAGCATGGAGGGCTGCATCTTCTACAGCTCTTTTTTGGATATCAGTTATGCCAGATGGCACAACGATTACAACTCTCGGTTGAATTAGGCTAAAGCCAGGATTAACCTTAGCAAAAAAGTAATTTAGCATCGCCTCTGTGAGGTTAAAGTCAGTTATAACTCCATTTTTTATTGGTTTTACAACTTGGATATCTTCGTGGGTTTTTCCCAACATATCCTTAGCTTGTTGGCCAACAGCAACAACCTTGGTGTGGTTTTCATCAAGAACCAGACTTGATGGTTCATCTATAATAAGACCTTCGCCTTTTTTATATACTAAAATATTGCTAGTGCCTAAATCGATGGCAAAATCTGTAGCAATCATTTGAAATTTCATCCTATACTCCTATATATAA
>NZ_CAUPFR010000058.1:0-10536 GCF_963510575.1 uncultured Anaerococcus sp.
ACCCTATCCCTAGCAAAGTCTGTAACTATCAAATGGTCTTTAGATGGCGGAATTAACCCAATTTGTACGTCTTTAGCTACAGATTCAATCAGACTATAAATCCTAGCTAGGGGCAGACTTCTCTCGCCCATTATGAGTACTAACTGGTCTAAGATTGCCACAAACTCATCCCAAATCTGTTCATTTTCCTTGTAATCATCAAGGGCTGCATTTTCCAAAAGCTTTGCTTGAAAATCATTGATTCCTGCTTTAATATCAGGATCTGAAACCATCTTAAAAATCCTTGTCGCAAGATCTTTTATGGTAAGATTTTTCTTGTCAAGGCCCTTACTTAGCTTTAGAATCTTTGCCCTAACTTGGTTTATAAGGTCGTATTCTTGGCGTTTATTAGCAATTTTGGCATCCTTTTTTGGGTCATTTGCCAGATTTTTTTCGTAAAAGTCTTCGTCCATGGCAAAGTACTTGTCATTTTCAAACATGGACCCCTTGATTTTTCTGTAGGTTAAGAAATTTATAAGGGCGTTGGCATCCTCATCCGAAATCCCAATCAATTTTGAATTTAGGATATAAAACAAGTCTTCAGTCCTAAAATTATTTACCCTAAGCCTTAAAAGAGCCAAAAAAGTCTTGATTATATGGTTATCTGCCATCTTCCTTCTCTTGTCAAGAAAGATTGGAATTTCATACCTAGAGAAGGTTTTTATCAGCTCATTTTCATATTGGTCTGCGTCTGTCAAATAAATCGCCATATCCTTATAGCGGAGGTCTGGCTTGGTCTTTATGATTTTATTTATCAAAAGCGCCATATTAACAAGTTCAGACTTAGTTGAAATCGACTCGTAGAGTTTGATATTTGTAGGATTTTCCCTATAAGGGTCTGGCTTGTAATTTTCAAAATTTTTCCTTAAGTGGTCAAGGTCAGCTTGCCTAGAATTGGCTTTTAAAGTTATGACCTCACTTGCAAAATCCTGCCTAAATAAGTCAAAAGTCCTAGCCGAACTATCAAAAATTTCAGGTCTAATAAGAGGATTTGCCAGAAATTTTGGGTCTATATTTAGGGCAATATTTAGGTCAAGGCCCCTATCATCTAGGGCAGAAATTAAGTCGAGTTTTCTTTCCTCAAAAAAATCAAACTTGTCTATAAAGATTTCATAAGCATCGAGAAAGTCAGTCTTTCCAAGCTTTTCTGCCACAAAGGAGAGGAGGTCTTCCTTGTCCAAATATTTGCCCTCAATTTCTTTTTGGTAGGTTGCTAAAATCAGCCTTATTTCCTCAAATTTTATTTTTGAAATCTCAGAAACATCGCTTCCTGCCACTTCCTTAAAAAAATCCTCGTCAAACTTATTGTCCTTAAAACTTGAGATTAAGCCAACAAGTGAATTAATAAAGTCTATATTTTGGTAGGAATTTTTAAATAAATCTAGGTCATCCTTGAGGTCTTGGAGGATATTTGTCAAAAGCAAAACCTTGCCTTCCTTATCTAAAAATTCGACTTTGCCCCTGGTAAAATTATCCATAAAAAAGCTAGCAAAGGATGAAAAAGAAAGGACCTTGGCGTCCATGACAGCCCTGTATTTTATAGACTTTAGGAAATTTATATCAGTCTCCAAGGTGTATTGCTCAGGCACTATAAGGATGGATTTTTTCCCTGAATCAAGCCTTTCTTCGATTTTTTTATAAAGGTAGAGGCTAGCATTTTCTGCCGACTCTGAAATTATTAACCTAATCATCTACAATCTCCAAACTTGACCCCCTACTTGGGTCGTAAGTTATTAAAATTTTCGCTTCTATGGCCTCTTTTAGGTCGTCAACATGGGAAATCAGACCAACAAACCTGTTTTCCTTGGAAAGTTTTTCTATAGTTTCGATGGCATTTGCCAGAAATTCCTTGGAAAGAGTCCCAAATCCTTCGTCGATAAAGAGGGTATCTATCCTAATTCCCCCATTTTCCGCCCCAATTTCATCAGAAAGGCCCAGGGCGAGGGAAAGACTTGCAAGGAAATTTTCCCCACCTGACAGGGTTGAGGCTGGCCTTTTTTTGCCGGTGTTGGAGTCCAAAATTTCTATATCTAAACCCATCTTTGACCTACCGTCACTTGCTTCGGTCTTTCTAACCATTGAAAATTGCCCATCTGTCATTTGGTTAAACCTGATGTTGGCAAAATTTAGGACCCTGTCAAAATAAACCGAAAGGATAAAGGTCTCAAAATCAAGTTTTTCAAGGCCTTTTACCCCAGCGCTGACCCCGTTAGCAAGGTCTGATAGGTTTGAAATAAGCTGGGCAGTTTTGGATAGGGTCAAGTAAAATTCGTGGATTTTTTTAATTTTTTCCCCGTCTTTTTTGATCAAATCAACTTTAGTCGAGGTTTTTATTTTCTCCTCATCTAAAATTTTGATTTCTCTTTCGATTTCTCTTAAATTTTCCTCAAATTTCCCTAAGTCACAAGGCTTTTTCTCCTTAAAGTCTATGAAATTTTCCCTGGTGGTTTTCTCCCTGGCAAGGTCTGCAAAATAGGTTTCTATAAGTTCTTTTTTCTCCTTTACTTCCCCTTCCCTTGCCAAATAAGTTTTATAAACTTCTGTATTTTCAAATTTCTCGTAAAGTTTTTTCTCAAAATCTTTTTGGTAATTTTTTAAATCATAAGTCGCCTTTTCTATATTTTCTATAAGGGAAGCTAGGGTTGACTTTTCCTTTGAAATGGCTAAACTTAGGTCTTGGTGAGTCTTCTCCTTTTCCTTAATAAAAGAATCTAGGCTCATAATTTCATCTTCCAAATACTTTTTCTCTTCAAAAAGCTTCGCCCTATCAAGGCCAGCCATAGCCTTTTCTCCTGCAAGGTATTTTATCTTTAGGTCTGCCAAATTTTTGAGCTTGTCAGCAAGGCCTTCGCAAATTTTTTCCTTTTGGTCCCTAGCTTTTTTTAGGTCCACACCCCTTTTCCCGATTTCATTTATGGCCTCGGTCGCATCCTTTATTTTTGCCTTAGTTTTAGTGGCCATGTCCTCGTAGGACTCCAACAAATCCTTGTTATCAGCAATTATTTTTTCAATTTCATTTAAGGTTGAAACTGTGCTAAGGTCTTTGAGATTTTTTTCGTAAATGGCCTTGGTCCTTGCCAAAGCAATTTTCAAATCACCTAGGTCTTTGCTTATTTTTTCCAAATCAAGGTCGGAAACAGCAAGTTTTTCCTTGTGTCCCTGGTGGGACTTGCCACAAACAGGACAAAGGCCCTCGGTATTTAACCTATCAATTAGCTTATTTATCTCCAAATGTTCTCGGTCTTCGTCTGCCCTAGCCTTAAGTTTTTCCGCCTCTTCTAGGTCTTTACCTAAACTAAGCAGTTTTTCCTCATAAGCCTTGTTTTCCTTGATTTTTTGGTAATCTTTGTCCAAATTCCCAAGCCTGGTTTTAATTTCTGAAATCTTTTCCTTGTTGGCAAAATCTTCTTCCTTGAGACTTGCCAAGTCTTTGGACTTTTGATCGTAAAGATTTCTCAAAGCCTCGAGGTCTTTTTCGTCACTTTTTAGGGCTTCTTGGTATTTTTCCAAATCCTTGTCCAAATCTTTTATAGACTCGTAAGATTTTTTAACCTCCAAAAAGTCCTCAAAATCAGCTATTTCCTTGACTTTCTTAGAGTAAGCTATCTTTGCCTGGTCAAGTTTTTCCTTAAGGGCAGGAAGTTTATCGACTTCTTTTTCAATTTCAGCTAATGTTTGTTTTTTTTCTGCCAAATTCTTTTCAATTCCCAGCTTATTTTCCTCAAAATCCCTAAGGTCAGCCTTGGTTTTTTCAAGCCTGTCTTCGTAAATTTTTATGGAAAGGGCATAAGAAATTAAATCCAAATTTTTTTTGACCTGGGTATTTTTGTCAAAATCCACCAACAAGGTCTGGTAGGCTTCCTCAGCCTTCTTGTATTTTTCAATATTTTCATTGAGGGCCTTGGCCTTTTCTAAATCAGAGATTAAATTTTTTTCATTTTTCTCAAGCTTGGCCAAGGATTTTAAAATTTCTTTCAAAAATCCATCCTGGTCACTTTCGCTTTGGGAAATTATTTTAAGAATATTTTCAAAATCACGTCTTAAAATAAGGTCTTGGCTGATTTTCCCCTCTAAAAGCTCATTATCGGTAAGGATATTTCCTAGATCCTTATCGACCTGGACCAGGAGCTTTTTGTTATCATTTGCCCTCTTTTTGAGTTCGTCCTGGATTGCCCTAAGGGAATCAGTCTTGAAAATATCTGACAAAAGCGCTGCCTTTTCATCCGATTTTGAAATCAAAAATTTCTGAAATTGGCCCTGGGCGAGGAGCATTACCTTGGAAAACTGGTTTTTATCAAGACCTACTAGTTCCTTAATCTTGTCATCAGCCTCCCTTAATTTGTCAGCCAGGAGGATTTTCTCCCCTGTTATATCGTAAAGTTCAACCCTGTGGCCGATATTTTTAGGATTCTTGATTTCTACAGCCCTCTGACTTGGAACCCTGATAATTTTATAGGTTTTCTTCCCCAGGCCAAATTCCAAGTCCACATAGGTAAAGTCGTCTGCTTCAGAAAGGTAGTCGCTCCTTAAATCTTCCATGCCAATCTCCCTTGGTACTTCCCCGTAAAGGGCAAAGGAAATGGCGTCAAAAATGGTGGTTTTACCTGATCCGGTTGGGCCCGATATCAAAAATATTTTCTTGTCAAAAAGTCTGGTAAAGTCTATTTCAATCTCGTCCTTGTAGGTCAAAAATCCCCTTAATTTTACCTTCCTAACCCTCATTTATAGCCCCTATCACGTCTTCTAAGACGGTTTTTTCATCATCTGTCATCTCTCTTTTATCCTTGTAGGCGATAAAGTCCTCAAATAATTCCAAAGTCGATTTGTTTTCCACATCTATATCTATTTCCTTATTATCCATAGCAAAAACCGACCTGGATGAGTAATTTATAAGGACTGCATTGGGAAATTTCTTCTTAAATTTAGCCATGGCATTTTCGATTGTCGCCCCATCTTCGAGGATAAATTTGATATAGGCGTCACTTGCCGGTTCACTTATCAAATCATCAAAAAAACCAGTCCTCACTTCAAAATCTCTCAAAAGTTTGATTGGAATTTTCTCAATCTCTACACTTTCAGGACCCAAATTGACAATAGTTACCGATTTATTATTATCTTTTTTATCAAAAGAATAAGGCATAAAGGTGCCCGAATACCTGATTTTGGGGTCAAGAACATAATGGGCAGAGTGGAGGTGGCCCAAGGCCACATAGTCAAAATCCATAAAAAGCGAAGCATCCATACAGTCTGAACCCCCGATTGTGAGTGGTTTTTGCCCTTCATTGTAATCTTTTTCTAGGCTCTGGCTAAATTCTGTCGCATAGCAGTGGGTGATTAAAATATTCCTGTCTTCATATTTATAATCCTTAAGAGCCTCTCGGTATAAATCTGTAAAATCAGCGAGGTCTTCGCCAAAAATCACCCTAGCCTTGGCAAGAGACATAAAAGGCAAGAGGAAAAAATTAATTGGTCCGTACTCATCCTCCAAAGTCACGACTTCTTTTGTAAACTCGCCAGCCAGGTAATATTTGTTGGTCTTATAAAACCTCTTATTCACATCCAAACGCTTGGCAGAATCGTGATTGCCAGAAATTGCCAAAACAGGGATTTTTATATCAAAAATAATTTTTTCTATGAAATAATTATATAAATCAAGGGCATCAGCCGAAGCGACTGCTGTATCAAAAATATCTCCAGCAATCATTACAGCCTCGATTTTCCTATCCTCAATAAGGTCTAAAATCTGATCCAAAACGTATTTTTGGTCTTCAAGGAAGGAAAAATTTCCCAAAGATTTTCCAATATGGAGATCTGATAAGTGAAGGAGTTTCATTATTCATCTCCCTTTCTCACAAAGGTTAGGATATCTTTTGTCGAATTGTATGGGTCATAGGTGTAGCCATTGATATTTAGCTTTTTAATTTGGTCAACATCCTCGATTTTATTCGAAATAATTTCCTTAAGCATAGCACCCCTCGCCTGTTTTGTGTAGGAAACAATAGATTTTAATTTTCCACCGCGATTTTCCTTAAAATCCACAGTCAAAAACTTGTCGGAATCCTTAAGAAATGGACTGATAGTCTTGGTATATTCCTTGCTGGCAAGGTTTAAAACCAAATCTCCGTCCTCAAAAAGTTTTTTATACAAATCATCGCCCCAAAATTCGTAAAGGTCATACATAGTGTTGTCAAAATAAAGCCTATAGTCCCTAATCCCAGTCATTGGTTTTAAAAGTCCATAAAAGGCATCAAGAATGTAGACGTGGTCATTTAAATATTCAAGATCAGGAAAATCTTCCATGGAAAATTGCTTAAAAACCAAGCCATCAAAGGAAAAAAGTGCTGGATTTGGGAGATTGCCAAAGTCAAAATCCTGAAAATCATAGTAAGCCTTCTCAGTCAATTTGTCGTTGGTCCTATTAAGATTTCCCATCTCATTCATGGAAAGTTTCTTGAGTCTATCAAGCAAAATCCTAGTCTTTTCAGGAAACAAAAGCTCTTGTGTATTTATATTATCAAAATGTTTAAAACCCTTAGCCGGTGAAATAATAATCTTCATAAAAATCCTTTCTATATATGTAATATTATATCATACTAAGATATAAAAAATCCCAGTTAAATAACTGGGAAAATTTTTAATTACTATTGTATCCACTATTAATTGTATCAAAACATTTTTTCCAATATTGCTCTCTTTCAATTATTTTTTCTGGATCATAAGACCTGTTGTAGAATTCTATTAGGGTAAAGGTGAAATATTTTTCAAAGTATTTTTCCCCTTCTTTGTTCTTGAGGTCAATTAATTTTTTATTCCCACCATCTTTGCTTGAGAAATAATCTCCCCACCTTTGTCTTACACCTTCTATGCCAGTAGCGGAACCAATATAATGTTTACCTGTCTTTGTATCTGTCAAACAATAAACCCCACTTACCTTGCTTAGAGCTTCGTAGTATGAAGGTAATATTTCTCTCCTAAACATTCTGGCTAATTTTTCATATGTTAAATAAACTCTATCATATCCATCAAAAGTGTCTTCACTATAAAGGCATGATAAAATTTCCTTTACACTAATCTTTTCAATGTATGTACTTAGGTTAAAAGTATATCTTGAATATGCACTACCCTTTTTATAATTAATAACAAGTCTACCAAAAAATGGCTTGAACCTTTCTAAAATCTCTACTTTTGCCCAATCATCTTCTGGAACTTCTAGAACCTTACCAGCAGAAATAAATAACAATTCATCCCCACTTATCCTAGAAAAACTAAAAACCCATTGTCCTGGATAAAAATTTCTTTGACTAGTTCCATACCAACCCCAAAATGAACATTCTTTGCATGTTCCTTCTATCTTATCAGCATCATTTTGGCTAAGCCAATAGTCTAAAAATCTGTCTCCTTGTGTTCCATATGTCATATTAAATTCGATCTTGCTATTATCTATTTCTTCTTCTGTCAAATTAAAAATATCATTTAGTTTAAGTTCCATAACCTCTCCTTAAATCCCATATAAATTTTATTTCAAATTTCTACGATTAATATCTTTGGTTTTTAATTTCTCCTTTAGCTTTATCATCCAAAGTTTATTTTCAATTCTTTACAATATAAACTTATTAAATCCATATTTAACTCTGACTTATTTTATCCTAATTAATATTTCATGCTCTAACAATATTATAACAAATTTTGTATGCAAAAAATTGTATAGGCGAAAATTTCTCAAGCAAAAAGACCTCCTAGTTGGAGATCTTTTTTCTTATTTTTTCTCTTATTTTTTTACCTATCGCCACTATTAGCAAGGTTCCTATGGCTATCATTACTATGGAGCCTCCTGGTTTTAGGCCGTAGTAGAAGGATAGGGTGATGCCTATTAGCATAAAAACTACCGAAAATATTAGGGAGATTAGGTAGGTTTTTTTGTAGGAATCTGCTATTAGTAGGGCTGTGGCGACGGGGATTACCATTAAAGATGTAATCATGAGTGCCCCTACGATTTTGGCTGAAATAGCGATTGTGATGGCTGTTAGGAAGGTAAATACTCCGTTTACTATTCTTACCCTAACGCCTGCCAGCCTTGCCATTATCGGATTTATGGATATAAACAAGAGGGCATTGTAAAAGTAAAGCGACATTAGGACTACTAGGACAAAAATTATCCCTACTAGGATGACGTCCTCTCTTGAAACTGTTGTGATTGACCCAAAGAGGTAGGATTCAAAGCTCTTTCCTCCTGGGGAAAAGTCCGAAAGTATTGCCGCAAGGCCTATGCCAAAACTCATGATGATGGCTGTTGCCATATCGCCAAAGTCCTTAAATCTTTTCCTGATTATATCTATGGCAAAGGCACCTAAAACACAAAATACCAAGGATGTCCACATGGGATTTATAGCGAAAATCAGTCCCATGGCAATACCTGCCAATGAGGAGTGGGATAGGGCATCTCCTATCATGGATGTCTTCCTATTTATCATTACAAGGCCTATCATGGGGATGATGACTGCAAGCATTACGCCAACAGCTAGGGCCCTTTGCATAAAATCATAGCTTAGCATATGAGACCGTCCTTTAGTTTAAATACCTTGTCTACATAATCTCCAAGGATGTCCATTTCGTGGGTTATCATTAGGATTGATATTTTGTGGTGGCGATTTAGGTGGACTAAAAGATCAAGGAAGTCTTCCTTAGATTTTTGGTCAATGCCCACTGTGGGTTCGTCAAGGATTAATATGTCGGGATTATTTACCATAGCCCTAGCAATCATTACTCTTTGGGCTTGGCCACCAGATAAGTTGTTGACTGGCCTATCTATAAGGTCTTTTATTTTTAGGGTGGAAAAAGTGTTTTCAATTTTAGACTTAGATTTTTTTGTGATTGTATTAAAAATTGAAAATTCCTTATAGAGGTTTAGGCCAACATATTCCCTGGCTGATACCGGAAAGGCAACCTTGATGGCTTCATTTACTTGGGGCACATAGCCAACCTTGTCAAAATTTTTAAACTCTTCCATATCTATGCCAAAAAGTTTTATGCTTCCGGAATCTTTTTTCAACTCGCCAAGGATTAGCTTGATTAGGGTGGACTTGCCCGATCCATTTTCGCCGGATATCACCGCAAAGTCCCCCTGGTCAAGGTCTAAATTTATGCCTTTTAATATTAAATTTTCATTATAGCCAAATTTTAGGTTTTTTATCTCGATTTGCTTCATATATATATTATGCTAGAGACTTATATATATTTTCAAGGTTTTCCTTAATTATTTCTTGGATTGTTACTTCCTTGTCGATTTCTTCTTGGGTTGCAAATTCCATTGTTGAAAGTGGGGCAACTTCTGCTCCGATTTCTTCAGCTATGGTTTTTGCTGCCTTGTCGGAACCACCTTTTTCAAAGAAAACTGTTTTAATCTTGTCAGCCTTAGCTAAGTCTGTTACTTCCTTCATTACCTTAGCATCTGGGTCTGCTGTTGATGTTAGGCTTGCTAGAGGAATTTGTTCAAGACCAAAATCTCTTGCTACATAACCAAAGGCTTGGTGAGGAACGATGAATTTCTTGTTTGTTACTTTTTCAAATTTTTCCTTGTAATCTTTGATTATTTCGTCAAATTCTGCGGCAATTTTTTCGTAATTTTTTTCGTAATAATCTTTGTTAGCTGGGTCAATTTCTGCTAGTTTATCAGCAATTACCTTGGCTTGGGCCTTGGCATTTACAGGTGATAACCAAGTGTGTGGGTCATAGGCACCGTGATGGTGGTGATGGTGTTCTTCTTCGCCATCTTCATGGTCATGGTCGTCGTGGTCGGCATCTTCATGGTCGTGATCATGGTCATCATGGTCTGCATCTTCATGGTCGTGGTCATGGTCTGCGTCTTCATGGTCATGATCGTGGTCTGCTTCTTCATGGTCGTGGTCGTGGTCTGCTTCTTCATGGTCGTGGTCGTGGTCTTCGTGGTCAGCCTTAATTAAATCTAGGCCGGCACTTGTATCTACCATTTCTATTCCAACACTTCCTTCAACAGCATCCTTCCACTCTTCCATGCCAGCACCGTTCATAAAGATTAGCTTAGATTCGCCTAGCTCTGCGATTTCCTTAGCAGATGGTTCAAAGTCGTGGCTTTCTGTTGTAAGGGAATTAAAGGCCTTTACATCAAATTTATCGCCAGCTATTTGTTTGGTTAGGTTATAGATTGGGTAAAATGAAGCGTAAATCACCTTAGATTCTGCTTGCTTTTCTGTATTTTCTTCTTGTTTTGTTTCTGTCTTTGGACTTTCTTTAGCTTGGTTACCACAAGCAGTTACAGCAAGGGCAAGGGCTAAAGCCATAAATATATTTTTCTTTTTCATAAACTCTCCTTTTGCAAATCATTTGCAGTAAGTATTATATAGGTATTTTAATCTCTGTCAAATAAAGTATAATAAATTTAAGGAGGGAAAAATGCGATTAAACGACCTTTTAAAAGATAAAAACCTCAGAATCACCAAGCAGCGCAGGTTGATTTTAGAT
>NZ_CAUPFR010000059.1:0-10498 GCF_963510575.1 uncultured Anaerococcus sp.
TTGGAACATGCCGCCTTCGATCATGGTGTGGTTAATATTTGGATTTAAAATAGCCATGATATTTAGGGCCTGGACTACGTCTGGGCAGTTGTGGCAAGAAAGTGAAACTATAGTTTCAAAGTCTGCAGGATCTAGGGACTCAATTCTCTTTTTATCAGAATCGTCAATCTTTGGAGCAACTCCTCCTGCTTGAAGCATAGCTAGGGCAAAAGAAGCAAATTCGTGGCCAAGAGGAAGGCCAGCAAAGACAATCTTTCCGTGGTCAAAAGCGCCCTTGATTTCAAAAGAAGGTGTGTATGGCAAGTCTTTTTCTACAAGCTTAACCTTATCTGAAAGAGCAACAACTTCTTCTACAAACTCTCTAACTTTTTTTGATTCATCATTATTAGCAGAAAGCCCAATAGTGACCTCTGTTTTCAAGAGGCCAAAATATTGGGCTAGCTGGTTTTTTAGATTAGTATCTAACATATTAGATTTTACCTACTAGGTCAAGTCCTGGTGTAAGAGTTGCGTCAGCTTCGCTTTCCCATTTAGCTGGGCAAGCTTCACCTGGGTGACTTGCAACGTATTTTGCAGCCTTAACCTTGTTTATATTAACATTAGCTTTTCTACCTATACCATCAGCGTTGATTTCTATAGTTTGGATAACATTTTCTGGGTCGATTACAAGAGTAGCCCTGTGAGCCTTGCCTGATTCGTCAAGAAGGTCAAGTTCTCTAGTAAGTTCTTTATTAGAATCGCCAATCATTGTGTACTTAATTTTGCTAATTGCTTCTGAATTATCATGCCAAGCCTTAAGAACAAAATGAGTATCCACAGAAACTGAATAAACCTCAGGACCAAGAGCCTTTAGTTCATCATAAGATTCTTGCATATCTTCAAGCTCTGTTGGGCAAACAAAAGTAAAATCAGCTGGGTAGAAGATAAGAACTGTATAAGAACCCTTTAGGTCCTCGTTAGTTACAGTTACAAATTCTTCCTTAGCTGGATTGTAAGCGTCTAGTTTAAATTCTGGTAATGTTTTTCCTATTAAAGCCATTTTAATCTCCTTTAAAAAAATTTAACAGAGTATCCCCTGTAATAATAATTATAATCATTCTAAATGTAAAAGTCAAGTACTTATGTATGAGATATATTATCCTTAATAGGGTTGGAGTCTTGGTGGTAATTTTTTTATTATGGCATAAATAGTAGGTTTTAGGCGAGAGATGGGTTTTTATATAAAAAGCAACTACAAAATAAGATCTGCTTTGGCCCTAGACTTTAGTTTTAAAAGTGACTTATAAAGAAATTTAGTAAAATATAGGAAGCAAAAACCCCACAAGAAAACTTGTGAGGTCAGGATTTATTTTTTGCCCAAGTTTAATACTAGGGACCCCCCTAAAACTAGGACCATGCCTATGGCGAGCTTTACTGTGAAGGCTTCTCCAAGGATTAAAACTGAAAGGATAGAGCCAAATAGTGGTACAAAAAGTTTGTAGATGCCAAATTCTCCAGCAGAGTGGTATTTAAGCACAACTGTCCAAATAGTAAAGGCTGTAGCAGATATAAAGGCTGCGTAAATTAATAAAATAATGGCTTTGATGTTGAAAACTAGACTTTCTTCCTTGAGGAAAAGGCCGGTTAGGATCATCAAAACTGAACCAATAATAAATTGGCTTGCCATTAGGAAATAGGAATTTTCCTTCTGGCCATATTTTCTGATGAGAACTGTACAAAGGGCGTTAACTGTGGTTGACATTAGGATAAAGCCATCACCAGTAAATTTGAAGCCTGAAGAACTTGCCCCCTTGCCTAGGTTGGTAATGACAATACCAGCTGTGCCGAGGATGAGGGCTATGATCATGTTTTTATTAACCTTATCGCCAGGCAATAAAAACAAGGATAGGATAACCACTATAAAGGAGTTGGAAGCCTGAATTATAGATGACTTTACTCCAGCTATATGGGATAGGCCTATATAATATAAAATATATTGGATAAAGGTTTGAAGAATACCAATTATTATAATAAATTTCCAATTGATTTCGCTTTTTACAATTTTTTCTTTATTAAAAAGTCTTAAATATAAAAAAGTAATAAGACCAGCTAGGAAAAACCTCATGCCTGCTATAAGGATTTTTGCCCCAGTATCGGTGGTGCTAACAGCAAGAGCTTGGTAGGTTGTTTTTATGGTTGGAATGGCAGAACCCCATAAAAACATGGCGAAAATTGAAAATATAATTGCATTTTTTTTATTTTTTAACAAATTAACCTCCTGATTTCTAGATGCTATTAAGACTTTACCAAATAAAAAAGATTTTAGCAAAAATAGGGACTTGGTTTTAGGCGAGGGATGAATTTTTTACAATTAAGATTCTGATATTTTTTGAATTTAATTTTGATATTAAAGTTTCGAATTTTTTGGAAAAAATTTTTATTTGGGATAGATTTTAGATTTCTGGAATTTTGAAGTTATTATAAGTAGAGACCACTAGTTTTCTAATGGTCTCTAATGGGTGGGATTGCTCCCTGAGTTAAACAGCGCAAGTTCGTTAGTTTTACGAACTTTCCTATCTAGTATAGCAAGAATTAGCCAATATGTAAAGCTTTTTAGAAAAATTTGTAAAATCTGTTAAAATATTGTCAATATTTTTGGCTTTTTGGGGTATAAATATAAGAGAGATTGGAGTTGTTATGAAAACTTTAGTAGGGATAGATTCTATAAAAACTTTTGAAAATTCAGTTGAAATCGGAAATATTTTTAAGGCTAATCTTTCATCAGAGGTTGAGGTTATGCCTTTTCTTGATGGTGGTGAGGGTACTGTTGAGGCCATGCAGGCTATTATAAAGGGCAAGTACAAGTATGTAAATGTCCACAATCCTCTTAATGATGTTATTACTGCCAGATACATATTAAAGGATGACCTTGCTGTGATGGAGATGGCGGAGTCTTCGGGTATTAGGCTTTTATACAAGGAAGAATTAAGGGTTATGGAGTCGTCTTCTCTTGGTTTTGGGGAGATGGTTCTTGATGGTCTTAGTAATGGGGCTAGATCTTTTTATATCGGAATTGGAGATACTGCTACTAACGACCTTGGCATGGGTATGCTTTATGCCCTTGGGGTGAGGTTTTTTGACGATAAAGAAAATGCACTAAACCCGATTGCTCAAAATATGGAAAAAGTTGCAAGAGTTGATATAAGTGGCCTGGATAAGAGGCTTAGGGATGTTGATATTAGGATTGCAACATCTACCAACCAGACTCTTTTTGGGGAAAATTCTTTTCTTGAAGATAGGGTTTATAGGAAGGGTGCGAGCGACTACGATACAGCCAGACTTTTTAAGGGCTGCAAGCATTTAAAAAAAATTATCGAGGATAGTTTAGGTACTGGACCTGTAGATATGCCGGCTATGGGTTCTGGTGGAGGTGTCGCCTGGGCTCTTTATATGTTTTTCAAGGCAAAAATTTCTAAGTCTATGGATTTTATCCTAAAAACCATAGACTTTAAGGATTTGATTATGGATAAGGACGTTTTAATACTTGGTGAAAATGTGGACCAATTTAACGGTGCCGCTTCCATAAATGTAGCAAGTCTTGCCAAGAGATACAAAAAAGATATAAAAATTATCTTCCTCCAAGATAAGGATGGAGAAAAAATTGAAAATAGGGGTGATTTTGACCTTATTTATACTTATAAACTCAAGGACGCCTACTATAGAAAAGATATCCATAAGGAGATTGCAGGTCTTGCCAAAAGTCTTGATAAGACTATTTTAGCGAGGGAAAAATTAGGGGTATAGTAGACTTATGAATATAAATTTAGAAAGACTTAGCCAAGCTAGGGTGACATCGGTTTTGATGATTATAAATATAATTGTTTTTGCCATTATGACCCTAAGCGGAGGTAGCGAAAATATTGAAAATTTAATAAGATTTGGTGCAAATTCCAAAATTCTTGTGGCTCAGGGAGAGTGGTGGAGGCTTTTTACAGCGTCCTTCATCCACATTGGTTTTTTCCATATCCTCTTTAATATGTATTTTTTCTATAGCTTAGGCCCCCTATTTGAAAGGATGTTTGGGTCTGTAAACTTTTTGATAATTTACTTAGTAGCTGGGATTTTTGGCAACCTCTTATCCTTTGCCCTTGGTAGTCCTTATACTGTGTCAGCTGGTGCTTCAACTAGCCTTTATGGTATGTTGGGCCTTGCTATTGGTCTAATGGCGACCTACAGGAATGATGAGATCATCAGGAGTTTCGGGGCAAGCTTTATTTCAATTGTAGCCATAAACGTAGTTTATTCCTTACTTGCGCCAGGAGTTGGAGTTTACGGCCACCTAGGTGGTTTCCTTGCTGGATTTTTCCTTGCAGGGATTTTCCCAATTATTGGCAGGGAGATTCCTAGCCCAAGAAGGATATTATCCCTAATAATTTTAGTGGTAATAGGTTTTGCCCTTTACAAGCTTGGCATGAAGTCAATGATAGGAGTCTAGATGAAGATAATTTTAGTCCTTGTCCTTAGCCTTGTCCTTACGTCTTGTGGTTTTGAATCCAGGAGCGAATTTAAGAAGGATATGGGCGAGGTTACAAGTGAAGAAAAGATGAAATTTCCAGAAATAAAGTATATTTCAAATATCGACCCTAAGGATAGGGTGAATTTCGAAGAAATCTATGGCAAGGGCCGTATTTCAAGCAAGATTTACCTTTCAGATGCCAAAGGCTTTCTCAAAAAGTTTGATTTTGCAGGCAAGGAAATAGGCGTTGAGTTATTAAAATCCTCTCTTAGCCCTGATTCTTTCATGGCTTTTCTTTCCTTTAAGGAAAATGATAAGATGGTTGATAAGGAATATGGGCCTCTTGTGTCAAAGGATAATATTTTTAGCCAGGTTGATTTTGATTTGGTTGAGGCTGAATCAGGTCCATTTTTGATCGCAAGTCAACTTGTCATAGATGGAAACCAGACTAAGAGTGCCTATTATATTTACAACAAATATATGTCGCTGGTGGATTCTTTTCATTTTGAAAACTCTACTGATGATGTAAATGTAAATGTTTATAGGATGAGCAAACCTGTAGAAGCAAGCGAAAGCCCAAAGCCTGGTGACCTTGAGATGGCAATTTCCAAAAGAATTGACAAGGAAGAAGAATACCTAAAGGAAATCTTTGGTGTATATAAGGTAGAAAGTAAAAATATAAAAGCAGATATAAATGGCAGAGAGTTCCTTGTTGGACTTATGCCATCTCCAAGCAAGGATAGGATAATGGAACTAAAATTACTTGGCAAAGACCAAAACGACGCTATTTTAAGTATAAAATAAGGAGGAAGTATGAAAAGAAGCGAAGTTGAAGAAAGATTAAAATGGGATACCTCATCTATCTATGCTGATGATGAGGGATTTTATAAGGATATAGAAGAAATAAAGGCTCTAGTAGAAGAGCTTAAGAAATTTAAGGGCAAGCTTACAAAAGACCTTGAAAGTTTCAAAAAATACCTAAAACTCGAAGAAGAATTTTCGAGAAAAATGGAAAAGGCCTATGTATATTCATCATTAAGATCAGATGAAGATACCACTGTAAGTAAGTACCAAGAAATGAGCCAAGTTGCCCAAAACACCTATGTTTATGCAGCAAGCGAACTAGCCTTCATTTCACCAGAAATCTTATCTACAGATGAGAAAATTATAGATTCTTATCTTGAAGACCCAGAGATTTCTTACCTAAAACACTATTTTGAAGATAAATTTAGGGCCAAGGACCACGTCCTAGACTCTAAGAGCGAAGCAATCCTTGCAGCCTTTGGTAAATTAAAAAACAATCCACAAAACACCTACATGATTTTTAACAACGCTGACCTATCCTTCCCAAGTGTGGAAAAAGACGGCGAAGAAGTTAAAATCTCAAACGCAAACTTTGTAACCCTCCAAGAAGACCCAGACAGGGACTTTAGACGCAAGGTTTATGAAAAATATTACGAAACATATAGGCAATACTCAAATACCCTAGCATCTACCCTTGACGGTGAATTTACAGCCCACAATGTAGAAGCAAAATTAAGAGGCTACAAATCAGCTAGGGAAATGAGTTTATTTGCAAATAATATTCCAGAAGAAATCTACGATAATCTGCTAGAAGTAATCCACGATAATGCAGATATCCACAGAGACTACACCACACTTAGAAAGGAATATTTGGGAGTAGACGACCTTGGTTTCCACGATATCTATGTGCCATTAGTAGAAGATTATGACAGACAAATTGACTTTGACGAAGCCAAAGAAATTGTACTTGAAGCCATCAAACCACTCGGCGAAGAATATGTAAAAGTTGCCAGAGAAGGTTTTGAAAAAAGATGGTTTGACGTTTGTCCAAACGAAGGCAAGAGGTCAGGCGCCTATTCATCAGGATCTTACGATACCCAACCATTTATTTTGTTAAACCACACAAACACAATAAATGATGTATTTACCATAGTCCACGAACTAGGCCACTCTATGCATTCTTACTACACAAGGAGCACCCAACCATACGCTTATGGTTCATATTCAATTTTCTTAGCAGAAATAGCTTCAACAACCAACGAGCTCTTGCTATTAAATTACATGCTAGACCATAGCCAATCAGAAGCTGAAACCAAATACTTGTTAAACTACTTTGTAAACCAATTCAAATCAACAGTATTTAGACAAACAATGTTTGCAGAATTTGAACACAGGGTAAATAAACTAGTAGAAAATGCAGAGCCAATTCCAGCAGAAAGACTCCACGGAATCTACAAGGAATTAAACGAAGAACTCTTCGGCAAAGACATAAAAGTAGATGACTATATAGCAGCAGAATGGGCGAGAATCCCACACTTCTATATGTTCTATTATGTATTCCAATACGCAACAGGCTTCATGAGTGCAGTAGCCCTAAGCCAAAAAATTCTTCACGGCACAGACGCTGATAGACAAGCCTACCTAGGTTTCCTAAAGGCAGGCGAAAGCGAATACCCAATCGAAGTTCTCAAGAAAGCAGGAGTTGACATGACCAACAAGAAAGCCATGGAATCCGCAATGGATGTGGCAAGAAAGGCTATGAAAGACCTAAGAGAAGCAATTTTATAAAGAAGTAGACCCCTTGGGGTCTATTTTTTTAAAATAAATTGTTCGTTTAAAAATAGACAATAAAAACCTTTGCATATTTCAAGAATAGGGTAGAATCCTAGTAAGAAAGAAGGATATATTATGAAAAACAGAAGTATATGGCCGATTCTACTTTCAGTGTCAATCATGACCGCAACAGGACTGGCCAATAAGTCCTACGCAGCTGAAGAAAATCTACCAGCCAAAGATCAAGTGGTAGAAGAAAGCAAGGAAGTCTTAAAAGAAGAAGGGAAAAAAGACAATTCTCAAGACCAGACTCTAAGTAAGGTAGAAACAGAACTTCAAAACCAAGGAGAAGCCAAAAACTCAACAGGAAGTCCTGATGCAGAAGAAAAGGAAAACAAGGAAACTGAAGAGGGAAGGCAAGAACCAAAAGAGGAAATTTCCTCAAAAACCCCTAGTGGAGAAGAGGCTAAAGAAGAAAAGCCACAAGCAAAAGAGACCCCACAAGGACCAAATGAAGAAAATTCAAGCGACCAAGAAACAGAAAAAATGACCCAAAAATCTGCCAAGGCCCCAAGGATCATGGAAGCAGGTGGAGAAAGGTCAGCCAATCCTGACCTAGAAATTTCAGACCAAGTTGTCCCAGAAGCTCAAAAAGAGTCTCAACCTATTGAGATAAATTCTTGGGAAGACTTAAAAGGCCAACTTGAATTTAAGGAAGATGGCGAATTACAAACTCCTGATGAGGATAATAAAGAGAAATATAACTATAGGAGATTAGAGTTTAAGGAAAATAATTATAAACTCACAAAAGATATTACAATAGATCTTGGAGATGATTTCTTTAAACATAAGGAAGAATATATAAAAGAAGGCATTTTATCTAACTCTACTAGCGAAGAAAACATAGCAAAAGAGTCCTTTAGCTTTGATGGTAGTGGTCACACTATTACTTTAAAACCAAAAGAAGGTGGAAAGGCAGGTCCTCTTTTCGGTAGGATTGTTGCAAAAAAAGTTGATATAAAAGACCTTAATTTAAAAGTAGAAGGTGATGTCTACGGAGCTCCTTTCGCAGATAAAATTTATGCTCAAACATCAAAAGTTAATGACTCTTCAAAGGATTTGACAGTATGCCAAGGAAATATATCTAATATAGGTATAGAAGTAATAGGAAGTATAAATGGTATGGAAACTATTTGGGGAAGCCATAGGATGGCAAATAATAACTTTACAGGAAACCCAAATGGTATAGTTGCAAGCGGTTTTGCGATAGGCTTAACAGATGTCTTGGTTAGTAAAGTAAATATTAAGGTTAATGGCAACATTGAGTCGGACTATACTAAAACTAGTGATGAGTTTAAGAAAAAAATCAAAGCTTCTCAGAAAGCATCTTCAGAAGACACCATAGCCATGGCCTATGGCTTTGTTTACAATCCAAAAGTTTCTGTTTATGGTGGGGGTAAAAAAGCTGAAAAAGAAATCTTTGAGAATAACAATCCGGAAATCTTAAAAAAATACGGACTTTATCAAAATATAAAAATAGAGGTAGTTGGATCTATAAAATCAACATCACAAGGATGCGCATATGCTACAGGATTTACAAATTCAACAGATAATCTTTGGTTGGATAATATCCATGTAAAGGCATCAAGTATAGAGACTGTCACTAAAAACAAGGTAGATGGAAAACTTCCTAATCATTTTCAATCAGTAGCAGCTGGGTTCACAGAAGACTTATCTGTCTTAGAAAACTCAACTATAGAAGTAGACGAAATAAAAATGGACTGTGAACCAGATAAATCCACCGATTCATCACAATTAAACGAGCACTTAGCTTCTGTTTTTGGTATAGGTGAGAATAATGAAGTAGGTCGTTATACTAAAGTATCAAATAATAATATAAAAATTGGAAAAATAAATGTGGTTTCCAATGGAAGTATAAATGCGTGTTCAGCTTTTCAAAATTTTTCACTTAATCCTGTGAAATATCAGCAAATATATGAAAACAATAAAATAACAATTGGAGATATTGATTTAACAAGCAAAACAATCGCTGAAACTGGGTCAATAAGATATACAGGTCTTGGAGCAGAATTTAGAAAAGGCAAAAATGATAAATTAAAGCTTAATGAAGTATCTGCAAAGGGAAATGAATTGACAGTGGGAGATTTTAAGGTTGTAAATAAATCTGGTGAAAATAGGATTTTCCTAGGTTTTGATAATGCAGCAAATGCTAAGAACAATACCATAAGCTATGGAGATGTAAGTATAAAAAGTGATGGAAAGACTTTCTTTAAAGGTCTGGGAGATTTAATATACAGGCAAAATAATGTAGATAATGGTGTTGATGAAATAACCGAAGGAAACAAACTTGCTGTAGGCGACTTAACCATAGACACTAAGGACATAACAGGTGGCATAGGATTGCTAACAGGTTTTGTCCATAATAACAAAACTGGTATTAATAACGTAGCACGATATGGGGAAGTGAAAATCAAGATAAAATCTCCTAGCAGTGCACATATGATAGGTGGAATTTCATATGCCAATCTAGGGAAATTATACAATAACCATATCTATATGAAAGATTTTAAGGTAGAAATAAGCGATAACCAAAACAAGTCTTTATTTATTTCTCCAGGAATTTCTAGAAATTATGGAGAAGTAAAAAATTCTACTGTTTTTGTTAATAAGGATATTTCTGTAGAAGATAAAAAGGATATAGACCATTGGGTTGGCGGTTTTTTCGCCACATCATCGACAGATAATCCAACCATAATAGAAAACTGCCACGTCCAAGTTGGGGGGGAATTTAAAAATCCTAAGAAGACATACGGAGCCTTTGCGTCTTTTGTAAAGAATTGCACAATTAAAGACTCCTCAGCCTTGGTATTCAATGGTTTTGTCCCATTTGCTTATAAGCTTGTAGGTGGCGGCTTTGATCGTATAGCTCATTATATCACAAGCCAAGTACCTCAATACTTTGGAGGACTCTTATCTACAAGTGGTAAATTAGGAGAAAAGCTCCCATCAATCAAAAATTCTACCCTCATTTCAGACTACCTAAAAGAAGATAAACTTAAAGATCCTGTTGCCTTTAGGGATGATATAGTAGACCAAGATGAGTCAAAAAACAACTATATTGTATTTGTAGGAAGACAGGATGAAGACGAGTTTAGCAGGAAAGCCTACAAGCTTGAAAAGAAAAAAGCGAAAAACTATGAAATGGAAGACACCGAGGTAGATGTCTGGAGAAAGGGAGCCGAAGTAGGCAAGATTTCCATTGCCCAGAGGGCTTTCCAAGACAAGTATTGGGGAGGTAAGGCTCAATTCCATGACCATGCAGCAGAAGAGAAAGATTTTCCTTATGTGATAAAAAATCCAGGGACCTTAAAATTTAAGCATTTTGGTTTTGGAGAAAATAAAATA
>NZ_CAUPFR010000060.1:0-10494 GCF_963510575.1 uncultured Anaerococcus sp.
GGTTTTGGGAGCCTTGAATAACCAAGACGCGCCCCAATCATATACTCTTCTAGGAGCGCATTTCTTTTTGTTATAGGAAGTGTCGCTGATAAGATTACAACCGGAACCTTGTAGGCTCCCAGCCACCTTAAAGCTCTATATAAGAATACTGACATATAAACATCATAGGCATGGACTTCATCAATGACTACAACCTTATTAGACAATCCCAAATGCCTAAGCATAAGATGTTTTTGTTTTAAAGCTGCAAGGAGAATTTGATCTACAGTTCCCACTGTAAAATCATCTAAAATCGATACCTTCCTACCCGCAAACCATTCATTAACCCCAACGCCGTCTTCACCGTGGATATTCCTACTTTTTGGAAGTTTTGAAAATTCATCATTCAGTTGGGCCTTGCCATGGATTAGTCTTAGAGATTTTTCCCCTTTTATATGGCCAAGCCATTCTCTCACACGGGTAAAAATCCCATTTGAAGTAGCCTTGGTAGGCAGGCCAAAAAACATACCAGTACGATTAGTTTTTTGAGCTAAATCTTCAACAGCTATGAGGGCAGTTTCAGTCTTACCCATACCCATTGGTGCTTCTATAATAAATATTCCCGGTTCATCAGTATTAGAAATTACTTCTGAAATCTTCTTTTGGGCATCCTTCGGTTTTTTTATGAAAGGAAATCTTCCATTATAAATTTCATCAAAATAAGAGTGAGGAGTCCAAGCTTCAGTCCTATCATTCCTCCACTTTTCATATCCTTCTTCCAATCTTTCTGGTCCAACTTCAATTTGATCTATAGGAATCAAAGGAAAATAATTTTCGTTGCTAGTAATCCAATCCGCCATAATCAAAAGCCCTGACAAAATAACTTGGCCAGGCTGGGAAATTAAGGGTAAATCCTCAATGCTAGCAAAACCACAATCAAAAAGCGCCTTATCAAAAATATTTTTTTGTAAATTTTGCCAAAAAATTGCCATTTCTGAGCTAATCTTATCCTCTTGGTAGAGGCTAGAAGTAAAAGACCTACAAATATCTGCTTCACCTTCAGAAATAGGCCTACCGTGGTGGGCACCAATTATATTAGCAAGGCAAAAATTCACCCCAAACTTAGTTAATAAATATTGACCACTAATATTATGACGAATATTTTCCCTTTTAGTTAAAGCAAATTTATCAAGGTCTTTAAAACCAGCATTTATTAGCTTTTCTAAAACTAGATCATCAAGGTCATAATCTCCATTAAAGGACTTTTTAACCTGGAAAATCGCTGTAGCCTTGCCCAGATCATGTGTTGCTCCCAAAAATTTACACAAATTTATAAGAAGTTCATCCTTATCTTCAGCCTCCGAAATCACAGAATCCATCAACAAGTCCTTCATCCCTTGGGAAAGCCAACGGTCATACAAGAATCCACAAATTTTGCTAGTGTCATCTAAATGCACCATCAAAGGTAACCACATCGGGATGTTTTTAACCCTATTTTTCTTTGCCCACAAAAATTTTTCCATAAAATACTCCTTCTTTAGTATAATTATATAAAAATCAAAAATATTATGCAAACGTTTTTATAGGTCTTGCAAAATATATCTAAGAGTAAAAAATAATCCCGCTTGGGCGGGTAAGATCTTTTTAGATTATAATGATGATAAATTATAGTAGGATCATCCCCGCGTATGCGGGTAGAACTTCAAAATAATAAAAAATACTTGACTAATACCAGGATCATCCCCGCGTTTGCGGGTAGAACAGAAATCAAAAATCTTCATAAGCTTTTCGCTTGGGATCATCCCCGCGTTTGCGGGTAGAACTTATAAAATTTATTATATTTGGCGAAATTCTGAGGATCATCCCCGCGTTTGCGGGTAGAACAAAAGCCATAATTTCATACCCATTTCCTCTCAAGGATCATCCCCGCGTTTGCGGGTAGAACGTTATATATATTTTTTTATTTTCTATTAAATGGGGATCATCCCCGCGTATGCGGGTAGAACCTGGTCCTCTTATATCAATCTTTGGGACTATAGGGATCATCCCCGCGTTTGCGGGTAGAACTAAGTAAGTATGCTAAATCTTGTCCAGAAGGTGGGATCATCCCCGCGTTTGCGGGTAGAACAGTGACAAGTTTTTATTACGCCGACCTAGAAGAGGATCATCCCCGCGTTTGCGGGTAGAACACAGCAAGTAAGTTCATAATCAAACCCATATAGGGATCATCCCCGCGTTTGCGGGTAGAACGGAAATAAGGAGGATTAGATGACTGAAAGTAAGGGATCATCCCCGCGTTTGCGGGTAGAACGATAAATTATAATTACAATGTGGGCAAAATCTGGGATCATCCCCGCGTTTGCGGGTAGAACTCTATACAAGTGAAATCACAATCGAAAATCAAGGGATCATCCCCGCGTTTGCGGGTAGAACTAAAGGATAATGAGGGCGATAACGTCAAAGTAGGGATCATCCCCGCGTTTGCGGGTAGAACTTGGCAAGGGCTGTATTTTCGTCTTGCTCACGGGGATCATCCCCGCGTTTGCGGGTAGAACCAGCGAAAAAACTTAATATGGATAAAGTGCCGGGGATCATCCCCGCGTTTGCGGGTAGAACTCGTGATTACAAGTATCGGTGTAGAGCATACAGGGATCATCCCCGCGTTTGCGGGTAGAACTTTGGACTCTTACCCTATCGCCATCATCATCTGGGATCATCCCCGCGTTTGCGGGTAGAACTATTGGTTCATTGCTTCGTCGTAATAAGTAGCGGGATCATCCCCGCGTTTGCGGGTAGAACATTAAAAAGATCCCTATTTTATCACATTGTTAAAATTTTATGAGCTGATTTTTATTTACTTTTATTTTTTTCCTAGATTTTTATTGCCAAACTTTATCTAATCCGTATCTCTCTTCTACATTATATCTTAATTCACAGTTTTTATAAAATAGTTTTATTTCGCTTCTCACTTCCTTACAAATCTTGTAATGGTATTTCCTTTTGTGGCTTGCTATAATTTAACCATAGTTAAGTTAACTTAACAAAAAATAAATTTACAAAGGAGATTTTTATGAAAAATAGTTTTAATTTATTTGCTAAGGCTGCCCTTATTTTGGGTCTTGCTTTGGGTATGAGTGCTTGTGGCCAGTCTAAGGCTGATGTTGAGGTTGGATCTGGTTCTTTGATTAGTTTTGAGGAGACTGAGAAGGATTTTCTTGATTCTTGCAAAAAACTTGATTGGCCAGAGGGTACTAAGGTTCCTGAGCATTTTGATGATAGTAAGGATGCTTCTTTTGAAGCTGGTTTTGGCAATACTAGGGCCTCCCAGTACTGGGAAGCCGCTTGGGAAGAGGAATGGCTAAATAACTATAAAACCAATCCTGCAAAAGCAGAAAAAGCCCTTAAGGAACTTGAAAAAGCTCCAGGTATGACCTACATGGGCGTTGATAAGTGCGATGATGCTACTAGGAAATTTTTTAAAGATAGCCTAGACAAGGCTAAGGCAGGTGACCCTTCTGGTTTTGAACAAAACTTAAAGTTAAATGATCCTAGATAAAACGCAAAGTAGACGAGGATGCTTCCTCGTCTATTTTCATTTGACTTCATTTTTAAAAGTTTTTTTCAGTTATTAATCAAATTACCTAGCATATTAGAAATTTAGATTTTTTGTGATTTTAGATTATGAAAGCACCTTTTTTGTCAATTTCTAGGGCTCTTAGCTGGTAGGTGTTTGATAAGTTTCCTAGCTTTTCTCTTAGGAATTTTTCGCTTTTTTCATCGCTTGATTCTAAAACTACCATAATTGTTGATCCTGCTCCACTTAGGTAATAGGTTAGGACTTCTGATTCTTGGATTGCTTGGTCAATTTTTTCGATTTCAGGTATTAGTTTAAACCTGTATGGTTGGTGGATTTTATCTTCAAGGGCAACTTTTAAATTGTCTTTGTTGCCTGATTTAAGGGCTAAAACCAACATGGCTACTCTAGAAATATTAAAGACTGCGTCTGCCTTTGGATAAGTTTGAGGAAGGACTTCCCTTGATTTTTGGGTAGATAGCCTAAAGTCTGGGATGATTGCCAAGAACTTGAACTCGTTTGAAATTTCAATTTTTTCTACAAATACTTTCTCATTTTCCAATATAGATACACCTGCTCCACCAAAAATGGCAGGGCTAACATTATCTGGATGGCCTTCGATAGCAGTGGCAATTTTAAGGATTTCTTTTTTGTCAAAGTCTCTTCCCATAACATCAAAGGCTGCCAAGATTCCCATGACTATGCAAGCTGCTGATGAACCAAGTCCTCTTGACATAGGAATATCGGCATCTAGGTCAAAATTTATAGGTTGGGCTTCTTCCTTATAAAAGTCGAAAGCATATTTATAGGATTGGTAAATTAGGTTTTCTTTCAGGTTTTCTTCAAAACCTTCCTTGTCATTTATAAGATTAAATTCGCAAGTATTATAAAGGCCCACAGCTAAGCCCAGAGCATCAAAGCCTGGTCCTAAGTTGGCTGATGTGGCTGGTACGGAAATCCTCTTGCCACGGCTGGCAAATTTGAGAACCTCATCTGCAATTTTATCCTTGGATATTATGGTCTTGTGAATTATTTTTTTGCCCTTTAATTTCTTGATTTGGCTTGGAATGGCAAGACCTGTTTTTTTGTAAAGAGCCTTTATATTTTCAAATTCATTTTCTTTTGGATTTTTTCCGAGAGCTCTTAGGACTGATGAGGCAAACTTATATGGGCTTGCAGTTGATAAAATCATGGTTTTTCCAAGACCTAGCTTGTCTACAACAGCCTTGGCCACACTTGTATGGGGATCAATCAAATATCCTTCATCTTCGTAGACTTTTCTAATTGCCTTTTCTGTTTCTTCCTTGTTTGCAAAGCCTGATAAAAATTCAGAAAAATCACCATCAAATTTAAATTTTCCCTTTTCTTTTAAATCTCCCATTTTTTCTCTAACAACTTTGTCAGAAGACTTGTGGAAAATCAACCTTTCAAGGTTTGACGAAACCAAAATATCCATAGATGGAGAGATGGTTTTGATTAATTCTCTGTTGGCATCATAGGTAGCTGTTGTGAAGAAATCTGTCAATACATTATTGTCATTTGAGGCAATTATTAATTTTCCAACAGGAAGACCCATTTGTTTGGCATAAAAACCTGCCAAAATATCGCCAAAATTACCAGTTGGCACGCAAAATGAAAGTTCATCCCCCGCTGATATTTTCTTATTGTTTACCAAATTTGCATAGGAATAAAAATAATAAACAATTTGTGGCAAGAGCCTGCCGATATTTATAGAATTTGCAGATGAAAGATAGGTATTTTTCTTTTTTAATTCAGCCTTTATATTCTCATCATTAAAGATTTTTTTGACTGCTGTTTGGGCATCATCAAAATTTCCGTCAATGGCTATGACCTTTGAATTTAGTGAGTCTGTTGAATCCATCTGGTGTTTTTGAATATGGCTTACACCCTCAGTTGGGTATAAAACTAAGATATCAATGTCTTCTGTATTATAAAAACCTTCTAGGGCAGCCTTACCAGTATCGCCTGAAGTAGCAGTTAAGATTAGGGTCTTATCCTTGATGCCTAGGGATTTTTTAGCATAGGCCAAAAGATTTGGCAAAAGACAGAGGGCAAAATCCTTAAAGGCAGAAGTCCTGCCGTGGTAGAGTTCTAGGTAATAGTCTTTTTGATAAGCTACTTTCACTATCTCATCTTCAAAGCTTGAATAAGATTTTTCTATTAAGTCCAAAAGGTCATCCCCATCAAAATCTGTTAAATAAAGGGAAAGAATTTTGTGTGCCATATCGGTGTAAGATAGGTTTAAATTTTCTTTTATATCAAATTTAGGGAAATATTCTGGCACAAAAAGTCCACCGTCATCGGATATTCCTTTTACAATAGCTTCTCTGCCTGAAATTCTCAGTTGGGCATTTCTTGTAGATAAAAATTTCATATATTCTCCTCAATTTCAGCTAGGAAAAATTCTCCAAGACCATCAAGAATTGGTTTTAACTCCTTAAGGCTGATTTTTTTTGTAATTATTAGCTGGTCGCCAGCCTTTACTTTTTCATATTTGATCACATCTTTTAGGGCCTTAGGGCTTTCTTTTATCCTTAGGTAAAATTTATTTTTTACGGCATTTTCTACCTTGTATGATTTTGACCCGTCATAAAAGGCTGGGATTTCTCTTTTACTTACGATCCTAAATAGGTCACGAACTACAGCATCAGCAGTCTCAAGTCTGCCAGCGCCTGGGCCCTTAAATTCATAGGAGATAAAATTTTCTCCCCAAATCTTTACAGCATTAGTTGCATCAAAGGTTTTGGCAAAAAAGTCATCACCCACAAAGCTTGGAATTACAGAAATATTTACCAAACCATTTGATAATTGCGATTTAGCTAGCATCCTGATTGAAAAACCCATTTCCCTAGCAAAATCAAAGTCGATTTTTTTGATATTTTCAATTCCATAGGTAGGAATCTCAGCTTCATTAATTTTCGCATTGTAAATAAGGGATGAAAGTATCCTAATCTTTCTCATAGCGGCAACGCCACCCACATCTGCTGTCGGGTCTGCCTCTGCAAAACCAAGGTCTTGAGCCTTTTTGAGGACATCTTCATAAGATAATCCTTCCCTTTCCATTTTAGATAGGATATAACTGCTGGTCCCATTTAAAATCCCAAAAACCTTATCCATATCATTGAAAATCGCCTCTTCCATGAAAGGATGAATTAGAGGAATAGCTCCCCCAACTGCTGCTTCGTAGGCAAAATAAACTTCCTTTTCCCTTGCAAGCTTATTTAATTCTTCAAAGTATTTTGACACAACAGCCTTATTAGCAGTCACTATATTTTTCCCTGCCTTCATTAGGGCAAGCATTCTCTGGTAAGTATCTTCTAGATTTGTTGTAAGGTCAATAACCGTATCCACATCAGAAGATAAAATCTCATCAAAATTGTCAGTAAAAATCAAATTCTTTTCAAAGGGGCTTCTCTCTTTTTTTATATTTTTGATTAAAACTTTTTCAATTTCTATGTCTATGCCATTCTTCTTTAGCCTGTCTCTTTTTTTATATAAGATTTCTTCAACACCTGTGCCAACAGTGCCAAAGCCCATAATCGCTATTTTCAAATCAAACCTCCACGTGATAGGCGTCTAATCTACATGATAAAATTCTTCGTATATAGATTGGATTGCCTTTTCAAAGTCCTTGGTTTCTACACCGATAATAATATTAATCTCGCTAGAACCCTGGCTAATCATCTTGATATTTACACCTTCTTTGGCAAGAGCAGTAAAGGTCCTAGATGAAACTCCCTTTTCCTTAATCATGCCACGGCCAACAACAGCTATTAGGGAAATATCCCTCTCCCAAGAAATATTATCCACATCCAAGTAAATTTGTAATTCTTCAAGCACCTTATTTAATTTTGGTGTAATATAGGAATCTGCCACCAAAACAGAAACCGTATCTATACCCGAAGGCATATGCTCAATTGAAATATCATTTGATTCGAAAACTGTAGTTAACTTCCTGAAAAAGTCTTTCTCACTATTCATATTAACTTTTTCAAGGTTAATAACAGTAAAATCTTTTTTGCCGGTAATACCAGTTAGGATATTTTTATTTTTTATATCGCAAGAAGACAAAATCAAAGTACCAGGCTTGTCTGGTTTATTAGTATTTTTAATATTAATAGGAATATTTTTGTCCCTAAGAGGGAAAATCGCCTCTTCGTGAAGGACATTGGCCCCCATATAGGAAAGCTCCCTAAGCTCCTTATAAGTGATAGCCCCGATTGGCGCAGGATTTTTTACAATCCTAGGATCTGCAACCAAAAATCCCGAAACATCAGTGAAATTTTCATACATTTCTGCATCCATAGCTGCTGCTATGACAGAACCTGTCACATCTGAACCACCACGAGAAAAAGTTTTTACCTTTCCATTTTCCTGACCATAAAAACCTGGAATTACAGCCTTCTCATGCTTAGACAAGGTATTTTTAATATTTTCTTCAGACCTCGCTAGGTCCAAAACACCGTCAGTGAAAACTATCAAATCCTTAGCATCTACAAAGTCATAGCCAATAAAAGAAGCAAGAACCTGGGCACTCATAAATTCTCCACGACTAACAACAAAATCATAAGAAGCACCAGATGCGATTTCTTCCTTAACATTAGCAAGAATTGTGTCAATATCAATACCCAAAGAAAGATCATCAACAATATTCTTATAAACATCCTCGATGATCTTATAAACTTCATTAAAATTTAAGTCATGGTCACTCAATTGGTGGCACATGGCAAGTAGGTCTGTAACCTTGTGATTGTTATTTACACCCTTTCCAGGCGCAGAAACAACGATATACTTACGAGCTTCGTCTGCAAAAATAATATCCTTAACTTTTTTAAGCTGAATGGCGTCAGCCAGTGAACTTCCACCAAATTTAGCAACTTTCATCTTCTTCCCCTTTGTGAAATTTTTTTAAATAGTAAATTTTATAGCTATAATTTATTAAAGCAATTTTTAAAACTATACATTTTTTATCCATTTTGTCAATTATTAGATAACTATGATAAAGTAGTGAAAACGTAACCCTATCTTGATAATCTCAAACAAATATATTTTTAAATAAAAAAACCGATGCGTGTGCACCAGCCCCTTAGCTTATATAGTATTGATTTTCATATATAATCACTTTTTTCTAAATATACTCAAAGTCCCTTCAAATTCACTAATGACCCAGTCAATACTAGTAATAGACCATAATTCGTGCATGGTTTGGCCAAATTTATTGAAACACAACTTGTTGTTTAGACAAAATACAGCATGGATTGGATTTTCACCGTTATAAATAATTAAAACATCATTTGGTTTTATCAACTCCTGACTTCCAGTATCTTCTATTTTTTCATAGCCATTTGCTTGTAAAAACAAAAGCAAAGAATCAGCAAAAACCCATTCATTAATCAATTCTTCATTTCTAGATATGGCATAAAGCACGCTTGCAAAACAATTTGGCCCGTGAATCTCTGGAAAAATATTATGGTATTTCTTTAAATATTCATATCCTTCTATCTTATCAAGATTAATATCAACTAGGTCATCGTCATTTTCTTTGAAAAATTTCTCTTTAATACTAAAATCTAGAGATTTCCAAGTTTTTTGAGTCAAAAGAATATCATCACAGACAAAACCGTCACCATTTTTTATAGTTTCTTCTTTAAGCTTTGATCTAAAATCTTCACAAAGCCCTTCAAACCACCCTTCCTTACCAACAATCACAAAGTCAAAATCAATTCCCCATGTTTCGTGGTTACTAATATTATTCACATTTCCATACTTAAAATGATTAAAAAAACCATCCTCACTAAGGATTAAAACATCCTTAAGCATATGAGAATTATCCTGGTAAAAGTCTTTCTTTATAAAAAATATATCATCATCAATTTGTAAATCTCTCACTTATTTCTCCTCATGTATTAAACTGTGATGTCACAGAATAAGTAAATATTACGTAACATCACAGTTAAGATTGTCTTTATTTCTTTTCCCTTACTTCCATATAGTAGTGGTCTTGGTCCTTGGATAGGCTTAGGCTTTTGATGTTTTTTTCTAAATCAAAGGCGAAGTTTCCTTCCCATATGTCTATCTTATCGTAATCAATGATTTCTGTTTCGAATTTATCCAAGTCTATGGATGAACCTATCCTTGTTAGTAGGTCGTAGCCATATTTTTTCTGTTCACTTCTTTCGCCATAAAAGTCGTAGGATCCTTGCTTGTAAGACTTTATGGTTATTTGACTTGTCTGGTTTGCTCCTAGGTCGATTTCAAATTCTGCAAAGATGATTCTTTGGGTGTTTGTTACATCCATTAGGTCTAAGTTGCCATTTTCGTATCTCATCATTGGTTTTTGGCTCAAGGCTCCTGTGGCAAAAAGTTCCTTGATATAAATGGCCTTGTATTCGTCATAAGATAAGGTGTATGAAGGAATGTTACCATTATCCACTTTCCAATAGGCAGAATCTTTTTCTCTTGATGATTGATTTTCTTTATATCCCTCATAAAGAAGTGGTAAGGTCAAGTCTAAAGCCTTATCTAGGCTCATTTCTTGTCTTTTTAGGTCTGCTCCGGCATTTTTCAAATTATTTCTAAGCTTGGATGATTTTTCCTCATAGCCATCCCAGCCACCTATCCTTTGGGCTTCGATTTTTACTTTTGGTGTATCTTGGCCTAGGATAAGCAGATAGTGCTTGTCTCCATAGATGGCTTTTTCACCCTTTTTTGGGATGGAGTATTGGTAAAATTCTTCCTTGTCGTCATCAAATTTGCCAAAGCCATCAAAACCCAAGCTTAAAACCTTGGACTTGTTCCTATCAATTTCTATGCCGGCCACTAGGGTTGGATTTTCCGCTTTAGAGCTTTCTTCATAGTGGCTATTTGTTAGACTATAAACTGTTACTGGTATATCCTTGGTGTCTGGAGCTTGGCCAAGG
>NZ_CAUPFR010000061.1:0-10406 GCF_963510575.1 uncultured Anaerococcus sp.
CATCATAACCATTTGCTCCGATAAAGGCCAAATCAAAATTATATTTCCCTATGGATTCGAGGGTTTTTAGTCCTGTTGTCACCTTAGTTTCTGCCTTGATATTTCCTTCCAAAATAATGGTCGAAATATTTTTGCTAATCAACTTATCTATGTGCATAAGACCATTTGTAACAATAGTTATATCTCGGCCCTCTTCTAAGTGGTCAATCAATTCATTGCAGGTTGATCCTGCATCTAGGTAAATAAACTTGGCATCCTTGATTAGCCTTGCAGCCTTTTGACCGATTTGAGATTTTTCCTTAAGCTTGGTTTTTTGGTTGTCAGTGAAATTTATCTCGCTTGCGGCGATATTATTTAAAACCGCTCCTCCATGGACTCTTGTAATCTTGCCCATATCCTGGAGATAGGACAAGTCACGCCTCAAGGTAGATTCGCTGACCCCTAGCTTATCAGTAAGAACCTTATTCGATACTGCATCCTCTTTTTTTAGTATTTCTAAAATAATATCCAATCTTTTTTCTAATATCATGTTGATATTATAGCACCAATTTCAATCATAGTCAATCAAAATCAATCATTTTCTTCCATATCCTGAAAAAATTGACTATTTTATACGGAAAGATTATAATTATTTAAAGTACATAGTTAGTTTTGAATTTTAAAATATAAGGAGATATGATGAGAGAACTAGAAGAACGAATTCTTAAAGACGGGATTGTTATTGGACCAAACATACTAAAGGTAGACTCTTTCTTAAACCAACAAATTGACTCTAAACTAATCCATAAAATGGGAGTTGAATTTGCAAATTATTTCAGAGACAAAAAAATCGATAAGGTCCTAACTGTAGAATCATCCGGTATAGCACCAGCCCTTGCTACAGCATTTGAGCTTGGAGTAGACTGTGTTTTTGCCAGAAAAAAACAATCACTTACAACAGGTGAAGACTTTTATCATTCAAGCGTATATTCATTTACCAAACAAGTCACAAATGAGCTAATAGTCTCAAAAAATTTCCTTAAAGAAGGCGAAAACATCCTCATGATCGATGACTTTTTAGCAAATGGTCAAGCTGCCAAAGGTATGGTTGCCATAATCAGACAAGCTGGAGCAAACCCAGCCGGACTTGGAATTGTAATCGAAAAATCATTTAGCGAAGGTAGACAACTTGTAGAGGAAATGGATATAGACATCTATTCCCTAGCAAGAATCGCAAAATTAGAAGAAGGTAAAATCACCTTTGTAGAAGAATAAAAAACAAACTGCCAGATATCTGGCAGTTTTTGATTGAAAATTTTTATAATTTTTTATTAAATCCCTTTTGACGTAATTTATATGATATAATAATAGTGCCTAACACCATATTTTATTAGGTGGAGGGAGGTGAGAAGTATTGGTTCTCATAATATGGGAAAATTTTTATTTTCCGCTACTTGTAGGAATAATTCTAATTATTTTAGAAAAATATTTAGATTATCGTCTCAAGTAATTAAAAAAAGCACTAGTCACCAGCTAGTGCTTTTTTGGTGAGTAATCATTGGTTCTCATACTCAGCTTTGTAAGAGGTGGCTTCTCTCGGTATTATTATATGGGTTTTCCGAGATTTTTCAATATCTAACTCTTATCTGATTTTTTCTATTATTCTTGATCTTGTTTCTATATCATCAGTTGAGCCTGATATTGAGTTGTTTTTCTTAGCAAGCTTTGACATTTGGTCTAGGATTTCTCCTATTTCTTTGATATCTCCGGTTTTTCCGGCTAATTTATCAATGCCTTCTGCTTTGTATCTTCTTAGGCCTGAATCAAATTCTTCATACTTTTCATTATAAGTATCTGATCCTTCTTTTAGCTTAAGTGCACCTGCCCTTAGGTCAAGAATTCCCTTATTTAAGTCAGAAAGCCCCTTAGCCATCGGATTTAAAGCCTTATCATTTATTGAACCGAGATTTCTTAAAGCCTTGGACCTTTCCTTAAATTCGCTAAGACCACCGGATAATTTTTCTGAACCTTCCTTTAGGTAAGCTGATTTTGAATCTAATAAATTTAAACCATTAACGAGTTTTTCCACGCCTTCTTTATTGGCTTGTGTACCAGCTACTAGGTTTTGAGATCCTTCCTTAACCTTATCCAATCCTGCGTCAAATTGGTTT
The DNA here is from genome assembly GCF_963510575.1 of uncultured Anaerococcus sp. GTDB lineage: Bacteria > Bacillota > Clostridia > Tissierellales > Peptoniphilaceae > Anaerococcus. The sequence continues at coordinate 2,151 of NZ_CAUPFR010000061.1, forward strand.
AGGGCCTCTCCTAATTTCATTAGGTCGGAATCAGATAAGCCACTTTCAATTTTTTCTATACCCGCTCCTAGTTTGAATGATGCTTCTTCTAGATCATCTTTAGATCCATCAAGTTTTTCGCTCATCTCTCCTAGGCCCAGGCTCAATTTGTTAAGACCACTTGTAAGCTCATTTGATGCTCCGCTTAAGTTCTTTAAACTAGCGTAAATTTCTGCATTTACCTTTGCACTGGCGCCAAGTTTTTGACTTTGCCCATAAAGGCCATTTTTGATTGCTCTTAGGTTTTCAATCTCACTTGTCAAAGCTCCGTCAGTATTTTTGGCTTCAAGGCTTGCGATTTGATTTTCAAGATTAGCCGCATTTTGATTAATATTTGATATTACTGCTCCGGTACTTGGAGCATTTTCTCCTGCAAGGCTTAAATCAGCAAGAGATTTGGAAATTTTTGCTGAAGATTCGCTTGCTGATTTTAGGCCCATATTTAATTTATCTAAAGAATCTGCCATTGGATCTATGCTTTGACTAAAATCATCAATGCCAGTTTTTAAAGCCTTTAAAGAAGTCGCAAATTCTGTTAAATCATTGCCACCGGCACCTTGGGATAATTTTTCCCTAAGTTCCTTACTTCCTTGGCTAAGTCTTTCAATTCCTGCATTTAACTCGGTCGAACCTTGATTTAGACGGTCTGCGCCATCCATCAAATCACCCATTTTTGAATTTATCTCAGAAAGACCACCTGTATATTGGTTAAGACCAGCATTTAAATTTGCCCCTCCCTCATCAAGGGCAGAAATAGCATTTTCCATTGGTACAATTTTTTCTGGTAGACTTGCAAAGGCACCGCTCATTTGGTCAAATCCTGCCATTAACTTCTCAGATCCTGCGGATAGTTTTTCAGATCCATCAGCTAGGTCAGAAATCCCCTTATTTAGTCTTTTACTTCCTTCTTTGAGTTTGCCTGAACCATCAACAAGCTTACCTGCATTTGTTGTTAATTCATCAAGTCCACTTTCCAAATCATCAAAGGATCCTAAGCTTTTACCGTCTTGGAAAATTTCGTTTGTTATTACAACATAGGCTTCGCTAGGTTTGAAATTTTCTACATCCATTTCAATTTCAATCTGATCCTTAAACTTATCAAGCTTTTCATCATCCAAAAGCCCAGCAAAATTTTCCCTTAGACCTGGAGCAAGGACTCCCGCTACTATTTGGTTTTTGCCGTCTTTAACGATTTTAGCTGAATCAGCCTCGATATTTTTTACCTCATCATCTGCAAAGGTCATCTCAGTCATTACAAGGTATGGTGAGTAAATCATCTTGCCAGATTTTTGCTTTTCTTTTACCTTGTTGTGGGCTGTGATAGTGATTTTTACCTTGCCAGACTTTCCTTCTAGGTCCTTAAAATTAATAGCCTTGCCATCTAGTTCGTATTTTATTTCCACATCAACAGGCAAGTCCTTGTCGGTCTTTCCCTGGTAATAAAAGTCTTTATACTTAGAATTTATATCAATAAAACCGTCCTTGGCCTCAATTTTTTCATCAGTTTCAAGATTTTTAATGTCTTTAAGGTCTGACTTATCCTTTACATCTGTCTTTCCGTCCTTATTTATCCAAACTGAAACAGTCTTATCTTTGACTTTATCCGCCTCTTTTGTCACATAAACAGTTTCATTTTTATAGGTTTTAGCCTCACTAGCATAGGCGATATTTCCACCAAGAATTGAACTTACGCTTAAAACTGCTAGAGCTTTCACAAATTTTTTATTCATTTTCTTTTCCTTCCTTAAATCCTTTTGTAGTTTTTTCGATAAAGGGAATTGTAAGTCCTATTATGGCTGGTAGGAAGATGATAATTACAAGCATTGAAATTATCGCACCCCTAGCCAAGAAAATACAAATAGTTGATACAATTTCCATCTTTGAGTAGATACCTACACCAATAGTTGCTGCGAAAAATGAAAGGGCAGATGTAACTATTGATTTTGATGTTTCCCTGACTGATAGGTCGAGGGCCTTTTCCAAGTCTTTGTGTTTTTTATATTCGAAAATAAACCTATCCATCATAAGTATTGAATAATCAACGGTTGATCCTAATTGAACTACACCAATTATTATCGAAGTAATAAATGGTATGGTGTGGCCAAAGTAGAATGGGATTCCCATATTTATAAAAATCGCAAGTTCTATGGCTGCAATTAGGATGATTGGAATGGCAAATGACTTAAAAACTAAAGCGATAATTAAAAATACCACTATAATTGAAGCGATATTTACCATCTTAAAATCCCTATCAGATAGGATTGTCAAATCCTTTGTAAGGACAGCTTCACCTGTAAGTTTGCCATCAGGATCGTGTGCCTTAACAATCTTTTCAATCTCAGAAAGCTGTTTATTAACTTCGCTTGAAGCTGTTTGATACTCTGAATTAACCATGATCATCTGATAGCCGTCTTGAACGAAGTTTTGCTTTAATTTTTGAGGTAATATTTCGCTTGGCACAGTAAGGCCTGTCATTGAATTTACGCTTAGGACGTTATTTACCCCCTCCACATCTTTAATTTCTTCTATCATCGAATTTACACTTGTTTTTGAAAGGTCTTCCTTGACCACTATAAAGTGGCTTGAGGCCATATTGTAGTCTTTTTTCATCTTGTTTAGGGCAACAATAGAATTAAGGTCTTGTGGAAGTGACCTGTCCAAATTGTAATAAAGATTTGTATTTCTTGCCCCATATACAGCTGGTATAAACAAAAGCAAAAATACTATAAAAAGTTTTTTCCTGTGTTTGATTGTAAAGTTTGCTGTTCTTGAAAAATCAGGAAGTAAAACCTTGTGGTTAAACCTATTTACAAGTTTTTCTGCCAATAAAATCATTGGTGGCAAGACTACAACTGTTGAAATAAGTCCTAAAAGCACTCCCTTACTCATTACAAGACCAATATCCTTGCCAAGACCTAATTGCATTAATAAAAGTACCAAAAATCCAGCAAAGGTTGTAAGGGATGATGCAAAGATAGATGCTAGGGTTGAATCAATGGCTTTGGCCATAGCTTCGTTATTGCTTTCATTTTTCTTTTTCTTTTCTACATACCTGTGATAGAGGAAAATCGAATAGTCTGTTGTAACTGCAAGCTGCAAAACTGCTGCGATTGCCTTGGTAATATAGGAAATTTCTCCCAAGAAAAAATTTGTTCCAAAGTTATATAAAATAGCATAACCTATATTTAGCATAAAGAGAAATGGGATAATAGTTGATTCATTGGCCAAAGATAGGACTACAAGGGCCAAGGCAACGGCTAAACCGACATAAATAGGCGTTTCCCTATCAATAAGGTCCTTAGTATCTTTAACCAAGGAAGAAATTCCACTTAGGTATTTTTCCTTAGACTCAAGAGCCCTTATCTGATCAATTGCCTCCATAGTCTTAAAAGACGAAGAGGATTCGGAAAATTTAACCATTAACATAGTCGAATCTTCTGCATAAAAAGAATCTCTTATCTCATCGGGCAAAAATTCACTCGGAACTGTATCACCTACAATTGAAGATTTTGAAATTACATCTTCTACTCCGTCTATTTCTAATATTTCTTTTTTTAACTTGTCTGCATCGTGGTCAGTACCCTTTAAGATAAGCATGCCCGTAGCGGCATTCTTAAAGTCCTTATCAAGGATTTCCTGGCCTTGGGTAGACTCAAGATTTGCTGGCAAATATGATAGGATATCATAGTTGACCCCTGTGGTCTTATAACCAATCCAAGACGGTATAAGTAAAATAGTCATTATCAAAAGCACGAGTCTTGGATGGTATGAAATAAATTTTGATATTTTTTTCATCACTAACTTCCTTTCTAATTAGGACCAAAAAAGACAAGCTAAGACTTTAAATAATTTCAATAAAATAGGATTTTGATTTTGCTAAAATCTTTTTACCTTAATATTTATAATCAATTTGCAAGGAAAATAAAGTGTGATTCACATTATATTATTTTTACTTTATTATTAAATTAATAATCAAAATATTTATTTTTATTATTTTTGATTATCTAAGTCTTAACTTTACGATTATTAAACTTTATTTTTTATGTCCTCACTTTATAATACACTCATTCGAAAAGAATTCAAATTTAGAAATAATATGATTTATATATAAATTTTTATTAAGCTTTTATATTTTGCCAAAATATTGTATTCTTATCTCTTATCCCAGAATTTTTTCTCTAATTTTTTACATTTGCATTAAAATAAAGATTGAAATCAAGCTCTTTATTAATTTTTAATAAAAAAATAAAAAAATGCTTGACAAGAACCAAACAATAGTTTATTATTAGGTTAGACGTTGATAAGGATTATCAATTTCATAAAATATTGATAAGGATTACCAATATCACAAATTATGAAATCAAATTAAGGAGAAAAACATGAAAAAAGTAGCAGTAGTTTATTGGTCAGGTACAGGTAACACTCTAGCTATGGCCAACGAAATAGCAGATGAACTAAAAAATTCAGATTTAGAAGTAAGTGTTATTAATTGTTCAGATTTTAGCGAAAGCGATGTTGCAAACTATGACGGTTTTGCATTTGGTTGCCCAGCTATGGGATCTGAAGAGCTTGAAGATAGCGAATTTGAACCTATGTTTGAAAGCGTAGAAAAATCTCTATCTGATAAACCAGTTTTAATTTTTGGTTCTTATGAATGGGCTGAAGGTGAATGGATGCAAACTTGGCAAGAAAGATGCGAAGGCGATGGAATAAACTTAGTTTGTGATGGACTAATCGCTTATGATTACCCAGATGATGAAGCTTTAAAAGAATGCAGAAGGGCAGGCTCTGATTTAGCTAAAGCCTTAAGCTAAGATGAATGAATTCCTTTTGGTTAATTACGCATCACAAACCTTAGCAAACAGAAAAATCGCAAATCTATTTACTTTTAAAAATATACAAAATATCAACATCGAAAAAATGGTCTCCGAGTGGAATGAATTACTTAACAAGAAAAATATGTATGTAGAAATACTTAAGACCAACCAAAAATCCGCTCAAATTTACGCTTATAGGCCAGAGAAATTATCTTATGTTTTGAACCAAACTAAGATTAAAAGTCTCTTATCCTCTCTGGGCTATAAGACAAATGACCTAAACCAGTGCTTAAGGCATCTGAAGTTTAGGTTTAAAAAAGAAAATTTCCCCCACGAAATAGGTATTTTTCTTGGCTACCCCTATGAGGACGTAGTTGGTTTTATTGAAAATAAGGGGGATAAGTTTTTGGCCAACGGCTACTGGAAAGTTTATGCCGATAAGGACCAAAAAATAAAATTATTCGAACACTATAATAAGATTAAAAAATCTTACAAAACAATTTATAAGAGCCATAGGGATTTAAACAGGCTCTGCATTGGATAGAAGAACCATTGTCTTATATCCCAAAAGGAAATTTGTCATTCCTTAACTAAAATAATTTACTATGCAAAAAAATAAGAGAGTAGGTCACTACTCCCTTATTTTTTTATTTTTCAACAAGACCAGCATCAATCATTACTTTTCTAAGAGTGCCTGCTGATTCTTTCATTCTCTCTTTCTCAGTATCTGTTAGGGGTACATCTATAACCCACTTTACACCTGCCTTGCCAATTACTGATGGAACACCTATGAAAATATCTTTTTCCCCATATTCCCCATCAAGGTAGGATGAGGTTGAATACACTGAATTTTCATCATTTATAATAGCTTCTACAAGTCTTGCTAAGGCCACGCCTATGCCATAAAAAGTCGCACCCTTTTTATTTATAATTTCATAGGCAGCATTTTTTACCTTTTCAAAAGTATCTAAAAGGGCCATTTCATCTACATCTGAGTGGCTGGCTACCCATTCATAAATAGGAAGACCGCCAACATTTGTGTGTGACCAAACAGGAAATTCTGTATCCCCGTGTTCGCCCAAAATAAAGGCATCTACACTCCTTGGATCAATTCCTATTAGAGAAGCTATTTCCTTTTTAAACCTTGATGTATCAAGGCTTGTACCAGAGCCGATTACCTTTTCAGCAGGAGCACCAGAATATTTCCATGTAGCATAAGTTAGGATATCAACAGGGTTTGAAGCAACCACATAAATTCCCTCAAAACCAGAATCCTTAATCTTTCCAATCATATCCTTGAAAATCTTTAAGTTTTTGCCTACCAAATCAAGTCTAGTTTCACCTGGTTTTTGTGGAGCACCAGCTGTGATTACCACTACTTCAGCATCCTTACAATCAGCATAATCCGCCTTGAAAATTTCCTTTGGTTTAGTAAAGGATAGGGCGTCTGAAAGGTCCATGGCATCGCCTTCTGCCTTATCTTCATTCAAATCTATGATTCCAAGCTGTCTGCCAATGCCTAAAATTGTTGAAGCATAGGCAAAAGATGATCCTACTGCTCCATCGCCAACTAATATAATTTTGCTATCTTTAATCATAATATCTCCTTATCTGTAAAATAATTTTTCCTTATCTAAATTTAATTTTAACAAATTTTGGAATTTTTACTATGACTCAGGTCACAATTTTTTATTTTTTTAATTCGTCAACTGCCATCCTTGCTGCTTCAACAAGACCAGAACTTGTCCACCTATAGTCAAGAAAATCCTCGCCAAAATTATCATAGTCAATCTCTGTTTGACCTGTAAAGGATGCTGAAAGGTGGAAATTTTCTATGCCGGTTTTTTCATAAATCTCTCTAATGTTTTCATAATTAACCCCAGAACCAGCCATAATTTCAATCTTATCACCATATTTTTCTTGGATTTCCCTAATTAAGTCCAAACCCTCAACAGCCTTTGGCTTTTTGCCTGAAGTTAGAATCCTATCAACCCCCATCTTAATTAATTCTTCAATTTTTTCCTCACCATCAATAGAATAATCAAAGGCCCTGTGAAGAACTACCTTCTTTGGAAAGGCTAAATATACAAGTTCCTTCATGGTTTCTATATCAAGCCTACCATAGGAATCAAGGACACCAAGGACAAAGCCATCTATCGGCTTATCCTTAAAGGCAATAATGGTAGCCTTCATTTCGCCAATTTCAAATTCATCATAGGTAAAATGTCCAGGTCTCGGTCTTACCATAACAAATTTTTCTATATTATCATAATTACAACAAATATCAACAAGCCCGGCCGATGGAGTTAGGCCATCAAGTGTTAGGGCCGAACAGATTTCTACCCTATCAGCCCCACCAAAATAAGCTCCAATCATTCCATCAAAAGAATCAATACAAATTTCAAGTTTCATAAGCTCTCCTTAATTTATTCTGATTTTATTATATCAAATTTTTTTAATAAATTTCTAAAAATTTCAAAGAAAAAAAGCCATGAGTTCTGAAACTCATAGCCTATAAATCTTAATCTTGCCTAAAATCTGCAAATTTTATAATATTAACCTGACAAGATGCCATAGCAACAAGGCTTGCCTGGTGGGCAGCTTCGCTTGTAGCCCTACACAAGTCTTCAATTACAGTTACTTCCGTATCTAAAAGGGCATTTTTAATCATGATAGCATTTGAAAGCACACAGATATCCGTACAAATTCCTACCATATAAATATTTTTGATTTTTTCTTTTTTATCTAAGTCCTTTAGGTAATCAACAAGTTCATAAGACCCAAAAGATGGCTTGTCTATAACCTTCTTGGCCTTGGTAGGTATTTTTATTTCCCATCCTTTACTTCCCTTTATGCAGTGGGTCACAGGTAGGTGCCTGCCCTCAAGGCTTTCCAAATAAGATTCATCGTGGGTATCCCTAGTAAAAATCACTTCCCCCCTAAAATTTTCTACTAATTTTTCTATTGGTTTTACAATCTTATCATTGCCTTCGTTGCCCAAGGCACCGTCAACAAAGTCATTTTGTAAGTCAATTACTAATAATACGTCCATACTCAGCCCATTCCTTAATTTTTTAATTCTTCTATTTCGCTCTCTAGCTTGTCTCTTATTTCCACAATAGCATACCTTAATTCTTTTAGGGCAACTAAGTTTTCTTTTATTTCCCCTTGGACTCTTATGTCGGTGAAGACATTGTCAAAAACCACATCAAATAGCTCGTCTGATGTCCTATCTGGTATGGAATCTGGTAAGCTTATATCAACATCACTGAGTTCTTTATTAAGAGATTTAAGGCTTGCTGAAATTTCCCCTAAACTACGGTTTGCCTGGCCTATCTTGTCTCTTTTAACAAGGCTTGAAATTAAGCCTCCTCCTAAAATATCTAGGATTCCCCAAGAT
>NZ_CAUPFR010000062.1:0-10374 GCF_963510575.1 uncultured Anaerococcus sp.
GGTCATAATTTTCTCCTTTACTATATTAATAATTTTATCATAAATTTTATATATAAGGAAATTAACGACAAAAAAAGACACCCTGCGGTGCCTTTAGATTTTATTTGATTTTTTTATAGCCAAGACCTGCGCCTATTAAGCCAACAAGAGCAAGGCCTGCGCTGATTAGACCAGTTTTTGGGTTTGGTGCTGACTCTTTGTTTTTGCCAGCCATTACTTCTTCGATTTTATAAATTTTGCCAAATTGGGCCGGGTAAGAAGTTAGGGCAACATCATTTGAAAAGATTTTGTATTCCTTGCCTTCTTTGATTTCTAACTTACCAAAGTCTTTTTTAGGAACTAGGTACTTATCTTCCTTGTTTGACTTCCTATAAACAGTCACACCTTCCTCATCGATTTTTTCTACTACAAAGATGTCAGAAATAGTTTTTTCAGCTTCTTTTTCTGCTGGTTTCTCTTTAGACTTTTCCTTTTCAGGTTTTTTCTCTTTTTCAGCTGGATTTTGTTTTCCTTTTTTATTCTCAGCTGGTTTTTGATTTTCTTTAGGAGCCCCTTTTTCAAGGTCAACCTTATATACAGCTGCAAACTGGGCTGGATCTGAAGTTAGGATTTCTTCTGATGTTTCAATCTTATAAGTTTCTCCAACTTGAGGATTTGCCTTGCCAAAGTTTTTCTTTGCAATATTATACTTGCTTTCTTTCATATCCTTTTCATGAACTGTCACTATATCTTTAGTAACTTTTTCAACAACATAAGATTTAACCATGGTCTTAGTTGGTTTTTTCATTTCTTTTTTCTCAACTATTGAGAAAATCTTGCCAAATTGGGCTGGGTAGGATTTTAAAGAAATGTTATCTGATGTGATAGTAAAGACCTTGCCTTTTTCGATTTTCATGCCCTTAAATTCTGATTTTGGGACATTGTAAAGGTTTGATTCGTTGCCAACTTCATATAGGTCAACACCCTCTTCATAAATTTCTTTAACAACAAAGTCCCTTACAACTTTTTTCTGAGCTTCCTTCTTTTCTTCCTTATTATTTTCTTTTTGAACTGCTTTAATTTCATAAATTTTTGCAAATTGGGCTGGATATGTGTTTAAAACTACATCATCGGAGACAATCCTTACTTCCATGCCTACTTTTAAATCAATACCCTTAAATTCTTTTTTAGCCACATTGTAAAGATCATTAGGATTTGATTTTTTAGCAACCAAGACTCCTTGGCCTTCTATTTTCTTTACAATATAGTTTGCAGAAATTTTTGCAACTGCCATTTGACTTTCTTCCATCATTTTTTCATCATTAGTGTCTTCAATTTCTTCGCTAGCATAGGCTGTGTTAATTAACATGGCTGAGATTGCTAGGGCTAGTAATAATTTAGATTTTTTCATGACACCCTCCTTAATTTTTTTCTATTAGTGTCTTTCTTAATCCTATAATACCCAAAAGAGTGTTAATTTTGTGTTAAATTTGTAGAAATCTTTAAAGAAATTAAAAACTGACCTCCAAATTATTCCTAAATCAAGAGGTCAGATGAAAAATTTTGTAAATATTCTTAGCTCTTATACTTCATAAGAAAAACCATCAATAGATTTTTTGTTTTCAATATTATCTTCATCAAGAAAATCTAATTGCCTTATACCGCCAATCCTTGCCACAAGAGAATTAGGAAAACTAACAATTTCTTGGTTTAAAATGCTAATATTATTGTTAACTATCCTCTTTGCAGCGGCCAATTGTTCATTTTCATCATCAATTTCCTTTTGTAAATTTAAAAATTCTTCAGATGACCTCAATTCTGGATAGGCCTCGGCAAGGGCAAAAATCTTATCGATAGTCTGGTCTTGGTTTTCCATTGTGGTATTAAAGTCTTTTATACTATGGTTATTTCTTGATTTTGCCAAATCTATAAATGTATCTTTTTCATATTTTGCATATGATTTTGCAACATTTATCATTTGAGAAATCGAATCGTACCTTTTTGCAAGAGCGATATCGACATTTTTCTTAGACTCTTCGATAATAACCTCATATCTTTTCAGTCTATTTAAGATCTTTACAACTAATCTGACAACTAAAAATAAAATAAGTGGTATTAATAAAAATTTAATATCCATAAAATCTCCTTAGTAATTTTTCCTATAATTTTTTTCTAATCAAATCCATGAGCCCATAAAAATATCCCAAATCCATCCCAACTTTGTCATACTCGCCACTTAGGGAAAGTTTTTCAATTTCAGATTTTTTTGTTGGTGGGGTAAAGATATTTGACCATGATCTAAAACCCATCATAAGCCCATCTTCATCCATATACAGCCACAAGCCAGTCCTACCTATCCAAGCATTCATTATATTAATAATATTAGGATCAAGGATCCTTTTTGCACCAAGCTCATCTGTAGCAAAAACCCCATAGGCATTATTAAAATCAATCGATTCTGTAAATATTTCTCTTTCTCCATCACGGATTTTTCCATAGGATATGTCCATATGTGGACCGTATTCATTCCTAAATTTTAGGGGAACAATTCTTACATGACCTGTGAACTTAGTTTTAAAATTCATCAATAAAACCTGGCCGCCAAAATCCGTCCTATAAATAATATTTCCCTTTGAATTTCTATCCTGGGCACGAGCTTCTAGATTAAAAAGCTGGGTCTTGTATTCATCTGCAAAACTTATATGACAGTTTGATTCATAACTATAGGCACGAGGAAAAATTTTATCAAAATCACTTTCTTCCAGAGCATCTTCATAATCTACCCTAGTCCCTGGGAAGATTTCATCCAAAATCGGATTTACAAAACCATCTACATAGTCACCACTAATATCATGGTCAACCTTATTAGGAGACCTAAAAAATTTAAAATAGCAAACTAATCCTATTACGAAAAGCGAATAGTAACGAGTACCTATGAGCAAAAGCCCAATTAATCCAGCAATCAAGAGCCTATAGTCAAAGGTCTCTGTTTCTTTGCCCTTCATCTTTTCTTTTATGGCCAAAAGTTTTGCCTGCATTTCGGGAGATTTTTCTTTTTCTTCAATTCTCTTTAATGTATCAGGACTTGAAAAAGCATTATTATAATATTCCTTCACTATCTCACCCCTTTTTTAATAATATACTTCCATTTTTTCATCAAAACTTTATTAAAAATAAGATGCTTTTACAAAAATTTTCTTTATTGCTTATAAGTTGTATATTATATAATAGAGAATAAATAAAGAGAGGTAATTATGAAATTTATTTCATGGAATATAGATTCACTAAACGCAGCCCTTACATCTGATTCGGCAAGGGCTTTATTGAGCCGTTTAGTTTTAGATAGGCTTGTAAAAGAAGATGCTGATGTAATTGCCATCCAGGAAACCAAACTTCCCTACACCGGCCTCAGCAAAAAACATATAGGCAAAATTTCCGAATATTTCCCTGACTATGACTATGTTTACAGGTCAAGCGAAGAACCTGCCAGAAAATCCTACGCAGGAACCATGACCCTTTACAAAAAAGGCCTTGAAGTAGAAGCATCTTACCCAGAAATTGGCGCTCCATGTACCATGGACTCTGAGGGCAGGATTATCACCCTAGAATTTAAAGATTTTTACTTCACCCACGTCTACACTCCAAATGCCGGCAACGGTCTAAGTAGACTTGCTGATAGGCAAGTTTGGGATAAGCTTTATGCAGATTATTTGGCGAGTCTAGATCAAAATAAACCAGTAATAGCAGCTGGTGACTTTAATGTTGCCCACGAAGAAATCGACCTTGCCCACCCAGAAAACAACCATGAATCAGCTGGTTTTACAGATGAGGAAAGGGAAGGCTTTACAAATCTTTTAGCAAAGGGCTTTACAGACACCTTTAGGCACATACACGGCAATGTCGAAGGAAAATATACCTGGTGGGCCCAAAGAGTAAAAACAAGCAAAATCAATAATTCCGGCTGGAGAATTGATTATTTCCTAGTTTCAGATAGGATTAAAGATTTAATCACAAATTCAGACATGATCGACTCAGGCGAAAGACAAGACCACACCCCAATTGTTTTAGAAATTAATATATAAGAAAAAACCTTGAAGGATTGAACTGACCCCTAAAAGTTAGACTTAAAAAACTAACTAAAGGAGGTCAGTTTTTAAATGACAAAATACAATACAAAATTTAAAATTAAAGTATAAAAAGAGTATCTAAAAGGAAAAATAGGATTTAAAGAATTATCAAAAAAAGTTTGACAAGTAGTAAAAATAGCCTATATTGATGGCAAAATGCTCAAAGGAAAATTATTGGGCATTACCTCTTATGAATCTCTGATTGAACTTCCTGATGATGAAACGGATGCTCCTTTTGTTGTTTTAATAGGAGATGCAAATATATTCGTTAAAGAGAGATTATGCAAGTAAAAAACGGTCAAAAACCTATCAATGTAAGTTTCTGACCGTTTTATTTATTTATTGAAGAAATAATTCAATAGAATCCCTAATACACAAAGTGGGATAATCATGTATAGGAACCATGGATCGTTATTTTTTTGATAATACAAAAGAGCTAAGGTTATTGTGAGTATGATACCGATAAAAATTTTTGTTGTTTTTGAATTAAATTTCATAATTTTTTTCCTTTAAATTTTAGCTTATTATCTGTTTTTATTTAGGATTTGTTTCAATCCACTTTCAAGTTAAACAAAAACTGTTTAAGTTTTCAGTTTACGTTTTTCGGTTTTTGAAATCAAGAAATAGGTTGTTTAAAATATTAAATCAAATCAACTATAATTCTATATCTAAATTCAATTTCAAATTACTTTTACACTCTTAATTTTTTATCATCCATATAAACATCATCAATAATGGCAGAGCCTAGGCAGACTTCACCGTCGTAGAAAACTGCGGCTTGGCCTGGAGTTACGGCCTTGGTTTCATCATAAGTCACCTCAACTTTGCCATCTCCTAGGACTTTTACATGAGCTCTTATATCTGCTTGCCTGTACCTAAATTTAGCTGTGCAATCAAATTCTTCTGGGCATTTTTTATCAGAAATTGTAGAAAATTCTGAGGCGTATAGCTTATTTGAAAATAAAAGTGGATTGTTTTTGCCTTGGCAGACTAAAAGTTCGTTTTTCTCTAAATCTTTTCCATAAACAAACCAAGCTTCTCCCTCACCGCCAATACCAAGTCCACGTCTTTGGCCGATTGTGTGATACATTAGACCGTCGTGTCTTCCCATGATATTGCCTTCAGTGTCGACAATATTTCCCGGTTGGGCTGGCAGATAGTGGGATAAAAATTCATTGAAATCCCTTTCGCCAATGAAGCAAATTCCTGTGGAATCCTTCTTATTTGCAGTTGCAAGGCCCGCTTTTTTGGCAATTTCCCTTACTTCTGATTTTTGCAAATCTCCTACCGGAAATAAAACATCTTTTATTTGTCCTTGGGAAAGTTGGCTTAGGAAATAGGTCTGGTCCTTATTAGAATCAAGACCCCTTAGCATCTTTGTTTCCCCATCTTTTCTATCGACTCTAGCGTAATGACCTGTTGCCAGATAGTCTGCTCCGAGATTTTTGGCAAAGTCCAAAAAGGCCTTGAACTTTATTTCCTTATTGCACATGATATCAGGGTTTGGGGGCCTCCCCTTCTTGTATTCATCAAGAAAGTAGGAAAAAACCCTGTCGTAGTATTCTTTTTCAAAATTTATAGAGTAATAGGGAATCCCGATTTGGTTGCAAACAGCTACCGCATCTTCGAAGTCTTCTTCGGCAGTGCAAAACCCATTTTCATCGGTATCGTCCCAGTTTTTCATGAAAATCCCTGTCACATCATAGCCTTCTTCCTTTAGAAGAAGGGCCGCAACAGAAGAATCCACCCCACCTGAAATCCCAACTATTACCTTTATATCTTTTTTATCTGTCATCTCAATTCTCCTAAAACTTCAATAAGCCTATCTATATCTTCTCTTGTGTTTTCAAAACCAAGGCTAATCCTAAGTGAATGGCTGGCCCTGTCTTCTCCGTAGATTCTTTCGACTACTTTAGATGGAATTACAGCCCCTGCCCTGCAAGCAGAACCTGCAGAAACGGCTATGCCATGCATATCAAGATAGGTTAGCAAAAAGTCTGACCTAAAGTCCTTAAAATAGATATTTACTATATGGTCTACAGTCTTTTCTGGGTTGGCATTTATTTGGTAAGATAACTTTGATTTATCTAAAGAATCTAGCAAATATTTTTTCAAATCCTTAATCTTTTCTCTTTCTTCTATCATATAGGGAAAAGACTTGGCCATGGAATAGGCTCCCATTACAAAGGAAGTACCAGCCCTGCGGTATTTTTCCTGCTCACCGCCCTTTATAAAGGAAGGTAGATTTTCCCTTGCAAATAAAATTCCAAAACCATTTATACCCCCGATTTTGTGGCCAGAAAGTGATAAAAAGTCAATATTCATTTCATCCACATCTATATCCAAATGGCCGTAGGCTTGGACGCAGTCGACGTGGAAATAAATGTCCTTGTCCTTTAAAAATTCACCAATTTCCTTAATTGGCATTATAAGGCCCATTTCATTATTAACCATCATTACCGAAACGAGTTTAACCTCATCTGTGATTTTTTCCTTTATTTGATCAAGACTTATCCCTTCTTTTCCTGCTTCAATAAGAATGGTATTTTCTGGATCGTAGGTGTTTTCAATAGAGTCATGCTCGATATTTGTTGTAAGAATTTTTTTATCTTTAAAAGCTGATAGGACTGTGTTGTTTGATTCACTTGCTCCGGATGTGAAAATCACCTGGCTTGGCTTTGCCCCTATGGATTTCGCTATAGTTTTTCTGGCATCTTCTAAAATCTTTTTGGCATCCCTTCCAAAAGAATGGCTAGAATCTGGATTTCCGTCAAATAAATCAGACTTTTCTAATATTTCTTCTAAAATTTTCTTTCTTTTTATGCTAGTTGCTGCATAGTCAAAATAAATCTTCTTCATTCTCTCAATATACTTTTCTATGGCTTGTATTCAAGGTTTTTAGCCAAAGTAAAAACCGCCCAATGGCGGTTATGAACTGGTAGCCGGACACAGGCGGCACCGAGCCAGCCAGCTGGCAGAGGAAGATACAATGCCGGTCATTGTCCGGGATTTGACGATGACGTCGCCACCATCATCATGGTTGACAGCAACTTGCAGCGAGAAGAACTCCTCCCCAGTGAAAGGGCTTTTGCCTACAAGATGACGTTGCAGGCTATGAAACATCAGTGGAACGTATGGTTTTAACTTGTGCAGCACTTGGGCACAAGTCCGATGGAAAGAAATCCAGGGATATTTTGGCGAAGCAGGTCGGACAGAGTAAAACTCAGATTCAAAAATACATTCGCCTGACTGAGTTAATTCCCGAACTATTGAACATGGTGGACGGGAGAAAATCACCTTTAATCCGGCCTATGAGGCGTCTTTTCTCAAACCAGAGGAACAGCAGATGATTTTAGAAACGATGGATTATGAGCAGGTCACCCATTCTCTCTCAGGTCCAGCGCATGAAAAAGTTTAGCCAGGGCGGGAAACTCCCCAGCAAATCCATGCTGGCGATTATGTCGGGGGGGAAAGAAAAGAGAGCTGGACAAAGCGACCTTTTCTTCCGATACCTTGCGGAAGTATTTCCCCAAAATCTATGCCCCCAAGCGCAAGGAGGAAACCATCATCAAGCTGCTGGAACAATGGCAGCGCAAGGGAGCCGCGGCTATCCTTGAGCATTTCTTGCTGGTATTTACTATTTTGAGATTAATTGTGATACATATAATGAATTAGTCACACGCTGCACTACCTTTATGGAAATGTAGGAGGAATTTAAAAAAAATCACTTTCAGCACAGTGGAAGATGACGCAGGAACGTCCAGGAAGGGTGGAAGCTTTTACGCATGATTTAAAAATACCAGGGTGCTTTTCAAGAATTAGATGCAATTATTTGTAGCATCATTTTAGATATTTCTTTTGGAGACGGACGATTTTCCATTTGAATCCATTCGGAAAGAAGATTCCAAAGTGCACCAGCACTGACAAGCAGTGCAGCTTTCTTTTCAAAGATGCTGTTGTACAAATTTTGATTTCCACGAACGGTATCATGAATCACAGGTAAGGCCTGATTGAATTCTTCCAGCAGATAATAGAATAGATGATTCTGTTGCAAAAGACGCAAAAAGTCGATTTGTTTCTCCCAAAAGGTAAAAAACACTTCCACAATCTGCTCCAGTGTATAGTGCCTGTCTTTTTGAAAATAAGTAATGTAGTCCTCACATCTTTCTAAGAAGCATTGCTGTAATACCTGCTCCTTCGAATCAAAGATCCTATAAAAAGTTCTTCTTGATAAAAGCGCATGTTCGGCGATTTCTGTTACGGTAATACGAGCGTAGTCTTTTTGGCTCATAAGATCCAACAAGGACTGCATAAACCATTGACGGGATTGCTCAGCGATGGGATTCTTTTCCTTTTTTACCAAACTCATTTTGTTCCTCCTGTCACACTTTTTCGGGATTGTAGCACTTGAACCGCTTATATTGACAATCATGTCTTATTAAGTATACTATAAATTAGAAAGTGACACAAGTGAGACAGATAAAGGAGGCTCAATTTTATGAATACAATAAATACGATTGTTTGGCTGTTCCCTGTTATTTTTATGCTGCATGACTTCGAGGAGATTATTTTTGTGGAGGCATGGAAACAGAAATATAAAAGAAAAATACAAACAACAAAAATGAAGAAGATTCCATTTGCCGATTTGGGAAGCACACCGTCATTTTCCATTGGTGTATTGATTGAATTTTTCATTATTTCAGCTTTATCCCTCTCTGCTTGTATCTTTGATTGGTACTTTGTGTGGCTGGGATTATTTTTTGGATTTACCATTCACCTGATTGTGCATTGTATGTTGGCGTTGCAATTTAATGGCTATGTACCCGGCGTGGTCACCGCAATCCCGTTCCTTCCATTATGCTTTTATATCCTTTGGGTTTCAAATAAATTCCTATCTTTTACAAAAGCTCAATTATGGATCAGTTGTGTAGTAGGCGCTATTTTGATGCTCTTAATGGTGGCTATTTTGCATAGATGTATGAAATCCTTTGAAACTTTTATCAAAAAGTGGGAAATTTAATTACCCACAAATAGCAAATTTTTAAGGAGGTCTTTTGCATGGAGTTGATATTTAAACAAGGTATGTATCACCTAAATCCTGATCCTAATTTTAACTTTCAGCTTAACCGCGTCATTCTTTGGAATGGCGGGAATTTAAACGATGTGATGCAGTCTGCCAAAAAGATTATAGACAACACAAGCTGGAAGAAGGAAATGATTTACCTTGGGGATCATGCACTCTCTCAAAACAGAATCCCTCAGGCAATTGCATATTACCGAATGAGCGAATTTTTTGATGGAAATCCTGGCAACAAGGAATACTATATAAAAGCTACGGTACTGTTTTATGAGTATTACCATTCTTATTTCGATGAGGGACGTGTCCAGAAAATTCAAGTTCCATATGAAGATGTTATGCTGCCAATCATGGTTGCAAAAGCTCAAAAACAATGTAAGGGCACCATTCTTTTACATGGTGGTAACGATTCATGCTTTGAGGAAATGTTTTTGCCGATGTTATATCTTTCTGAACAAGGGTATGATGTATATCTATTTGAAGGTCCTGGACAAGGCAACGTTATTCGTGTTCAAGGGAAACACTTTACATATGCTTGGGAACATCCAGTCAAAGAAATATTAGATTTCTTTCATTTGAATAACGTCATTATTATTGGTGTTTCTTTGGGAGCTATGCTGGCCCTGCGTGCTGCTGCATTTGACAAAAGAATTACAAGGGTTGTATCTTGGTCTGTTTTACCGGACTTTCTTGACGTGGTTCTCGACCAAATACCAAAAAATGTAGGCGGTATTGTTAGGTTTATGTTGAAACATAATCTCAGCATCGTTCTCAGCCCTATTCTTTGCATGATGAAATTGATACGTAAGAATGACCCATTATTTCAATGGGGTGTCAATCATGGAATGAACGCCTATGGAGCTGACAGCATTTATGATTATCTGAAAAAAGTGAGTAAATATCAGATTATGGATGTGGCCTCCATGATTGAACAAGATGTATTGATTCTTGGTGCCAACCAAGACCACTTAGTTGATTACCGAATGATCGGCAAAGAAATCAACGCACTTACCAATGCGAACTCTCTCACATTTCGCCTTTTTACTGAAAAAGAAAATGCGGGAAATCATTGCAATTTAGGAAATGCCAAACTGGCTTTAGATGTGATACTGCAATGGTTGACATTTTTAAAACATCGTGATTTAGAAGTTAGAAAGAATTGAATTCATTTCAAGAATCTCATGTACATCT
>NZ_CAUPFR010000063.1:0-10209 GCF_963510575.1 uncultured Anaerococcus sp.
CGTTACCATAACCATTTCTTTCAAATGTGTTGTAGCCACCGATTTTTCCTTCGTCAGCTGCAGCTCTCATTTGATCTATGATTGGGCCTTCACCTTCAGCTTCCCAAATATCGATGTCGCCATTTTCTAGTAGGTCGATTGCGATTTTTTTGTTAACGTATTGAAGAATTACGTGTGGGATGGTTGGTTTTTCACCTTTGAAGTTACCTGCATAGTTTTCGTTGATGCTTAGTTTAACCATGTTGTTTCCGAATGAGTCAAACTTGTATGGACCTGCAGAAATCTTTGGTGCTACTCTGTATTCGTTGAATTCTCTTTGCATAGCATCTTCGATAAGCATGCTGGTTGGGTCAACATTGCCTGTTTTTCTTTGTTCGAGTTTAGCTATATCTTCATCGTGAGCTTTTTTAGCTTCTTCGTAAGCTTTCTTTTCTTCTTCATTTGCATCAGCTTTTGGTGCTGGGTTGTTTTCTTCAAAGTCTTCTTTTGATTTAGCTATTTGAGCATCGATATTTTTGATATATTCTTGTTTTTCTTCTTCTGTTGGTTTGTAACCATCTTTAGCTACTATCTTGTTACCTTCTTTAGATACAGTTAGGTTGTCAGATACAGCATGGATTGGGTATGGACCGTAGGCTCTAAGAGCTGCCTCTTCATAGTATGGTAGGAATGATGCGTCAACTGTTACGCTGAATGTGTAATCATCAATCTTTTTAAGACCATCAAATGTGTCTTTGTTACCACTCTTGTATGCTTCATATCCAAGTAGTGGGTCATCACCGATTGATGTTGAACCTGTTACTAATTGGTATGATGGATAGGTGTGAAGAAGTGAACCGAATAGGTAATCATCAGCCTTGATTGGTGAACCATCTGAATACTTAAGATCTTCTTTAATCTTGTAAGTTGTTGTTTCAGATCCATCAGCATTCTTAACTGTTTTTGGTTCTTCTTTAAGAACAGTCATGTTGTTAACCCATTGACCACCTTCATCTTGAACAACTGTACCGTATCCGTTGTTACCTTCAATACCCATAAATCTTCTAGCTTTAACGTCCATAGAGTTGTTTGTCCAACCTTGTAAAAAGTCGCCGTTAAACTCTTGAACAGCACCGATTACTAGGGTGTCATCAGCAGTTTGTTTGTCAAAAGAGTCAAGTTCTGTCTTGTCATCTTTTGCTTGATCGCCATCAGCTGGTGCTTCTTTATTATCAGCTGGTGCTTCTGCTGCCTTGTCGTCTTTTTTTTCTTCGGCATCTTTTGCCTTATCTCCACCACAAGCAACTAAAGTTGTCGCTAGGCCAAGGGCCATAAGTGATGAAAACACTCTTTTCATTTTCATAAGTTTTTTCCCCCTAAAAATTAAGTAACTTTTTATAGTATAGTATTTTATCTTAATAAACTGAATTTGTCAAGTTTGTGAGCATTTGACTTTTCAGTTTTTTGCATAAATATTCTAATATCTCACCAATTTTTCAATCATTTTCAAGCTTTTCTTTGCAATTTTTTTCAAATCATCTTATATTCCTTTCGAATCCAAAATATAATGGAGGGTTTTTACAAATTATTTAGGCAAACCTAATTTCAAAAAGTTTTTATAATGAATTCGCTTGCATAATATACAAATTTTTCCCACAACAAAAGCAAGGATAAATCCTTGCTTCGTTGTGTACTTAATTTTGTTAGGGTATTTATTTCTCTATTCTTATAGCGTTGATTTGGTCATGTGATTCCCAAACTGGTGTGTTTACGTCAAAGCCTTTAACCCTCTTAGAGTAACCTGTGTGGTATTGGTTAGAGTATAGAGGAATTTCTGGTAGGTAGTCGTTGTACCATTTTTGGAATTCTTCCCAAGTATCTAGGTAGCCTTCCTTATCTTTAGGATCGGTTCTACGTAGTTTTTCTGTGATTTCATCTGCCTTAGGGTCGTTTGTCTTTGTGTGGTTATCTGGACCCTTAGATGAGTATTGGTACCATGGATCGTATGGTGATTCAAATCCTAAGCCCATGTTGAATGCAGTATATTCAGCATCATCCTTTGGATAGTAGTATAGGTCAAGGAGGGTTGCAAAGGATCCTGCTGTTACGTTGTATTCCATACCTACTTGTTTAGCGTTAGCTGGTACTTGGTTTGAGATTAGGGTTGTGATTGGAGATTCATCAGAACCGTATTGGTTAACTTGGAGTTTCTTTCCATTTTCATCATATCTGTAGTAGTCAAAGCCATCTGCATTTTTAGCGTATGCTTCGTCTGCTTTTTTCTTATCCCATGGAGTTTTACCATCTTTTTCGAATTTGTATGGTGTTTTGTCTAGCAATTTATTTGCTTCGTCTAGGTTTAGGGTGTATTTGTTGAATTCTGGGCTTGCTTCTAGGTCAGCTCCTCTTTCTTTGTACATCCATTGGCTTGTACCATACATACCGTTTGTTACAACACCATATCCACCTGCGAATGATTGTACGAAAGAGTTTCTATCCATTAAGTGAGCGATAGCTTGTCTAACTTCTTTAAATTTAGTAGCTCCTCTGTCTGTTAGGAATGTTACGTTACCATAACCATTTCTTTCAAATGTGTTGTAGCCACCGATTTTTCCTTCGTCTGCTGCAGCTCTCATTTGATCGATTAGGGCACCTTCTGCTTCAGAATCCCAAATATCGATGTCGCCATTTTCTAGTAGGTTGATTGCGATTTTGCTGTTAACTGTTTGTACGATTACGTGTGGAATTGTAGCCTTATCGCCTTTGAAGTTGCCTTGGTAATATTCGTTTAGGCTTAGTTTTGCCATGTTGTTTTCAAATGAATCAAACTTGTAAGGACCTGCAGAAATCTTTGGTGCTGTCCTATATTCGTTGAATTCTTTTTGCATAGCTTCTTCTATTAGCATGCTTGTTGCATCAACATCGCCTTTCTTACGGCCTTCAAGTTCAGCTACTTTTGCTTCTTGAGCTTTTTTAGCTTCATCATAAGCTTTCTTTTCTTCATCTTTTGCATCTTCTTTTGGTGCTGGATTGTTTTCATCAAAGTCTTCTTTTGATTTAGCTATTTGAGCGTCGATGTTTTTAACGTATTCTTGTTTTTCTGCATCTGTTGGTTTGTAGCCATCTTTAGCTATAATCTTGTTTCCTTCTGGTGCTACAGCTAGGTTTTCAGAAATAGCTTGGGTTGGGAATGGGCTTATTACCTTTAGACTTTCTTCCTCAAAGTATGGTAGGAAGGAAGCATCTACAGTTACCTTGAAGGTTTGATCGTCAACTTTTTGTAGACCTTCAAATACATCCTTGTCACCATTCTTGTAAGCTTCATAACCCTTTAGTGAGTTTGAACCTATATTAGTTGATCCTGTTACCAATTGGTAAGAAGGATAAGAATGGAAAAGTGCACTAAATAGGTAGTTATCAGAGGTTACTGGTGAACCATCTGACCATTTCAAATCTTTTTTGAGTGTGAAAGTAGTTGTTTCTGATCCATCAGCATTCTTAACTGTTTCTGGCTCTTTTTCTAGGCAAGCAGAGTTGAACTGCCATTGGCCACCCTCATCTTGAACAAGAGTATCATATGAGTTATTGCCATAGATACCGATTAGTTTTCTAACCTTAACATCGTAAGAGTTGTTAGACCAACCAGGATAGAAGTCTCCACTCATTTCAGATGTACCAATTACAAGGGTATCATCTGAAGTTTGTTTTTCGAAGGAATCTAAGGCTTTTTTATCATCATCTGAAAGGTCTTGACCTTCTTTGGAATCTTCTTTTTTATCGTCTGCTTTATCGTCTGCTTTATCTGCTGCTTGATCTTCTTTCTTATCAGCAGCGTCGTCTTTTTTAGCTTCTTCTCCACCACAAGCAACAAGGGTTGCTGCTAGGCCAAGGGCCATCATAGTCGAGAAAATTCTTTTCATTTTCATTTTTTCCCCCTAAAATTTTGTTTAGCTTTTATAGTTTATAATTTTATTATGATAACGCAGTTTTGTCAAGTCTATTTCTGTATTTATTTTTATTCATTTTTATAATTATTCATTCGCTTGCCATTTTATCTGGGAGTATGTTAAAAAATATTGTATCTTCTTTCAGTTTTGATAATACTCTATCTTGATAAAGCTCTTTATAGTAACGAAGAAAAGCTTTGTCTATTTTTTTATATAGCAGTTTGGTTTTATTCTTCTGTTAGTATATTATTCATCAAATGATTTTTCTTATCTTTATAAGTTAAGATATTCACAAAGATTTACATAAAGAATCCCACGAAAAAATCTCGGCTTTGACCGAGATTTTGTAAAAAATTTAATTTTGCCTTGGCTTTTTTCCTATTTTTCGCTTTTGCCATTTGGGCCAAGTCCCAAAAAGTTTAGTTTGGTTTCTGAAATCACTATGGCTATGAATATCAAAACAAAACCTATAATTTTATTTAAATTCAAAGACTCTATACCCATCATAACTGGTATTAGGATTCCAAAGATTGATTCAGTTGATAATATTAATGCTGCTGAGGATGCTGTCGCAAATTTTTGACCTATATTTTGTAGTAGAAGGGCAACAGTTGTGCACATTATAGCGAGATATCCTACTCCTAATACAGCTTTTTTGCTTAAAACTATGGCAGAATTATCTTCAAATACCACTGTCACTACTATTGATAAGATTGCTGCCATTGTAAATTGTAAGATGGTCATAAGGATTGGGTCCTTGCCCTCGGATAATTTTGTAACAGCAACTATATGAGCTGCAAACAAAAATCCTGCTAATAAGGCAAGTCCATCGCCTAGGATGGCTTCTTTTCCTTGGTCGAAGACACTAGTCCCATTTCCACCTGCCATGGATACAAAATATATGCCTCCGATTGTGAAGGCTGCAGCTATGATATTAAACCTATCCGGTCTTTTCTTAAGGGCAAACCATGCCAAAAATGGTACGATTACGCAATAAGACGCTGATAAAAAAGCTGACCTGCCTGGGTCTGTGTAGCCTACGCCAATTGTTTGGATAGAATATGCCATAAACAAAAAGACCCCTATAAGAAGACCGTTTTTGATGTCGTGTTTGGTCATAGTTTTTAGTTTTTTCCAAAAAATCAGACCTAGGATTAAGGCTGAAATAGTAAACCTAATGGCAAGGATCATGTTTGGTCTAAAAGTATCTTGGGCAAGCTTTACTACCGTTAGAGAAGAACCCCATAGTATTGCTACTATCAATAACATTAACTTGCCCAAAAATCTATTTTTATTATTTTCTTCCATAACTTATTTGTTCAAAATCCCCCTTATATTTTTTTACACCCGTATTATACTTGATGTGTAATTTTTGGCTATTTTATTAACCCATCCAAAGTAAGAAAAAAGTATTTTTAGAAAATTCCCAACAAAAAAACTAGGTGGCTTGTGAAAATCCTACCTAGTTTGTTTTATTATTTTTTATCTACAAATATTCTGTTAGACTTAGCACCAACTAACCTGTAATATCTAATTGGTTTGCCTGACTTATCTCCCATATTGCCTACCCTAGGTGTGACTGTAACGCCATTTCCTGCGTAGTTCATGTGGATAATTGTATCTTGATTTTTATTTAATATAAAGCCTGTATGGCCACCCTCACCGAGCGACTTGCCTGGAACACCTGCTACAAATATGTCACCGTAGTCAATCTCTCCTGGGCTTATTTCATACATTATTTCTCCCTTAGCACCCATAGAAAATAGGGTCTCAGTGTTGCCTATGTAGGCATCTGATTTTAGGAATCCACCGTATATTAGGGACCTAAATACTGCTGAAGAGCAGTCAGCTGATTTTTCTGTTCCCCTTGCAGAGCCCATGTTATAGGTCATACCGCTATTTTTGGCATCAAACATCCATTCCATAACATAGTCGATATTTTTATCACCTGCTACCTTGTAGCCAGAAATTTTTGCAATTCCCTTTTCGTTAGTCTTGTATTCTATACCCTTTTGCATGTAGGTAGAATTTAAAACAAGACCATTGCCGTCAAAGCAATATAGGTTGCCATTGATTTCCCAAACACCTTTTTGTACATAACCTGCACTTGTGGTGTGGAAAGTCTTTCCTTCGAAGGTTACCCATTCGTCTTTTACTAGGGTAGCTATACCCTTATCATCTATTTGGTAATATAAACCATTGGTAATGGAAGGTCTGCCGACAATCATTGCCCCAGTTTCATAATTGAATACATAGGTGTTGCCGTTAATATCAACTGCTCCCCTGGCAACTGATCCATCTTCCCTTGTCCTATAAGTTTGACCTTCTAGGGTAAACCATTGATTTTTTGGATTTGTAACAACTCCTATCGGACCAACTTCATAATATTTATTAGAGACAATCATTCTCTTATTTGTTTGAAGTTTTCCATCCTTATCGAACATATAGTCCTTATCGCCAATCTTGGTTACGCCCTTGGCAATCCTACCATCATCAAGAGTCCTATAGATATTTCTATTAACATTGACCCACTTGTTGGCAACAATTTTCATCCTACCAGCATTGTCTACTTCGTAATAAGAACCTTGGGTAATTAGCTTTTTATTTCTTTCTAGAACACCATCTTGAGAGAAATAAAACATGTTTTTGCCAATTTGATTTATACCCCTAAGGATATTTCCTTTTGCATTATTATAATAAATATCCTTGCCGATATTTAACCATTTATTTTTAGGTATAGAAATATTACCGGCCTTATCAGCCCTATAAATTCTATCATTAACCTTGATATTAGTATTTCTAACTAACCTATTATTCCTATAATATTTGACCCTGTTATTCTTTTTAACAAAATAACCACCGCCGTTTTGAGCGTAGTAATTTTCTTCTGAAATCTTGCTTTGTTTAGTATAAAGCTCTCTGACTTCTCTAGGTGATGACTTATCCTCTTTTAAAGCCTCATCTAGGTTTTGGGTATCATAATAGATAACACCAGGGATTCTCTTATTAAGATCAGGATTTATTGTGTTTTCCTCAGGCTTTGTTTCAGAAATTCCCATCTTAGAATCATCCTCAGTTTCATTGGATTGCTCAGGTGTATCATTTGAAACTTCAGGACTAGTTGTGCTAGAATCTTCTTCTGGCTTTGCCCCAAGGTCGTCTAAATTTGTATATGATTTACTTTCTATTTCATTACTAACATCTGGTGTTTGCTGGCTATTATCTATAAGCTCTTGGCTATTGTCCTTGATACTATCCACACTCTCTTTGACAAATAATTTTTCATCCTCATTAGCATAAGCTTTATCTGTTAAATTGATAGCAGAAGTTATAAATAATGTCGAGGCGAGCAGGACAGTTTTATTAATTTTTTTCATTGTCTTTTCCCTCTCTTTATTACAATTTAATTACAGGCATTCGTTCTCAATTATAAAATCTATACCTATTATATAATATTTTAAGGGAAATTGCAACAAAAAGGTTACAATTATGTGAAAATTTAATTTTTTTTAAAAAATCACCCCCACTTTGACTAAAACTTTATATACTTAAGCAAAAATGGTATGATTAGATATATAAACTTACAATAAGCAAATAAAAAGGACGGAAATATGAACAGCAAATCACTAATCCTAGCCCTCGCCCTAGGCTTTGTAATAACAGGATGCAAGGACGCCTCCCTACCAGAATCAAAAGTTTCTGAAGAAACCATAGCCAAAGCCCTAGACGGCAAGGTGGACCTAGAAAAAGAAAACGAAAAAGTAGATGAAGACAAAAAAGAAGAAGAAAGCCAAGATGAGGAAGGCAAAGACTCAAAATTCGCCATCACCGGTGACAACCTCAAAAAACTCATGATAAATGTTGGAGAATTTGACCCATCACTCGCCAGAAAACTAGACGATGAAGACTTGGTAAAACTCTACAAAAAATGTGAAAAAATGAGCCAAAGAACTGGATATTGGGATGTAAAAGACTTCTTCTTCCAAGAACTCGCCTACGATCACCCAGACAAATCCCTAAAATTCCCATTAAAATCAGTAGAAAGCAAATACTATTGGAAAAAATCCCCAGCTGATCTAATCGGAGATAAATTCGAATGGGAAAGAAAACTCATGGTAG
Source organism: uncultured Anaerococcus sp. (assembly GCF_963510575.1). Classification (GTDB taxonomy): domain Bacteria; phylum Bacillota; class Clostridia; order Tissierellales; family Peptoniphilaceae; genus Anaerococcus. The sequence goes on from NZ_CAUPFR010000063.1 coordinate 8,046, forward strand.
AAAATGGAGTAAGCTACGACAAGGTTTGGGCCTTCACCGACAAAGAAATAGAAGACGCCTTCCACGAAGCCTACGAAAAAGATCCCCTAGCCTTATATGACGACTACGTAAAAATGGCAACTAAAATCCTAACAGGATCTACAGACGAAAACGAAAGCGAAAATAAAGGCGAAGAAACAGGTGCAGCAAAGCCTGAAGACTACAAGAACCTAATCAAATTCGGTTCAAACGAAAGAGACTACGAAGCCTTAAAAGATGCCATGGTTAACCACTATGAATTCAAAAAAGAAATCGTAGACAAGATTCCAAACAAAGACATAGACCTAGCCAACACCAGGGCTCAAAAACGCCTAGAAGAAACAGGCTTCGGCGATATAGGATTAGTCTTTGACGAACTAGGCAAACTCTACCCGGGAGCCTCAACCCTTTATACAGGAAAAAACTAAAATAAGCACAAAAAGACGGGAATTTCCCGTCTTTTTCGCATCTAGATCTATTAATAATCTTTTTTCTAAATTATAAAGATTTGCAAACAATAACTTTGCCTAGATTTCCTATAATTTTTATTTTATTTTTCTAAGACCATTATAATCAAGCTTGTAGACCTGGTCAAAAACTTGATCTATAAAATCCCTATCGTGGGAAACAGCAATTATCGCTCCTTTATAGGCTTTGAGACTTTCTATAATCTCTGGTTGGGAAAGGGGAGATAGGTTTCTTGTTGGTTCGTCGAGGATTAGGGCTTGATCCCCTTCCACATTCATTTTTGCAAAAAACACTTTGGCTTTTTGACCGCCTGATAAGCTTTTAAGGCTTCTTTCCATTTCTTCCCTTGAAAAATTTAAGCTGCCAAGAAGATTTGAAACCCTTATTTTTTCTTCCTTACTATCTTGCTTTACAAGGTAGGAAATAGGAGTTTCCTTATCTTCTAAATATTCAAAATAATCTTGGGGCATATATCCTATTTTCAAATCAGAATTTTTTAAGCTTTTATAAATCTTTTTTAAAAGACTAGTCTTACCCGCACCATTTTTACCTACTATACAAATTTTTTGAGGTCCTCTAACTTGTATCTCAATATTTTTAGAAAGATTTTTTCCTCCAACCCTTAGCTCATTCATTTTAAAATCTAAAACTACTTTGGCTCTTGGAATCTCGATATTATCATCAAAAAATATTCCAATCGCATCCTCAAAATCAGGTCTTGGAGTGAGCTTTTCCTTTTCCTTTTGAAGTCTTTTTTCCAAAGATTTTACAGAAGCCATCTTGTCCTTGAGATTTTTGCCCTCAGCATCATTTTTTGTCGTATTTATGGCGTATTTTACAGAATTGTAGACCCTTCTGTACCTTTCTTCCTTCTTATCAAATTCTTCTCTTTCTTTGCTTGCCCTTGCATTTTGTATCCTTATCTGATTTTCCCTTTCTTTTATATATGACTCATAGCCACCGTTAAATACAGTATGTCTTGGGACTTGGCGCCTGTGAACTTGCTCCAGGTGAACAAGCCTATTTGCCACTTCCCTCAAGAGAGCTGGGTCATGGGAAACAAAAATCAAAGAGATTTCCATTTTTTTCATAAGATCGGTAATAATTTTAACCGATTCATAATCCAAGTCATTGGTCGGTTCATCAAATAAAAATAAAGTCGGATCTTTTAAAAGTTCAAACAAAAGAAGGATTTTAACTCTTTCCCCGCCTGACAAATCCGATAATTTTATGTCTCCAAAAATCAAATCTTCATCCAGACCAAAATCATCCAAATACTTGTAAAATTTATTATAATCTATAAGGCTTGGGTCAAGGACTTGGTCCATATAGTCGTGAACTGTCATTGCCAAGAATTTTTCATCAAGGCTTTGGGGAAGATAGGCTATTATCTCGCCTTTTTTGTGGATTTCTCCCCTTATTTGAGCATAAGTTTCAACTTCTCCCCTATCAACTATAGTCTTTAAAAGAATCGACTTGCCATTACCCTCTTCACCAATGAGACCTACCTTATCGCCTGGATTTAAGGCTAGGTTGAAATTTTCTAATAATTTCCTATCATCTTTAATCAAAGTTATGTCTAAGTTCTTTATCTGTAACATATATCCTCCTAGGACGATATGCCACTTATGAATAATAATATTTTCCACAAAAAAAGTCCGTCCCAAGTGAACAGACC
>NZ_CAUPFR010000064.1:0-10170 GCF_963510575.1 uncultured Anaerococcus sp.
GTCCATAGGAACATTACCGCCCACAAGGTGCCAGCATCTTCTAGTGTTCTAGAAAGCATATTGCGGGAAAGACCTAAATCGTCATATTTACTTCATATAAGGGAGCAGGAACACCAATACCTAGAAACTGGTCGCACATAGTAGCATCACAAAAAATAGATGTAATCATTGTAAGAAATACTAGTCCACCTATAGAATTAATTTTTTCTTTTAAGTGAGCGAATAGTTTCTCAATAATTCCTGATTTCTCCAAAGCACCACCAAAAGACACAGCAAGTAAAATCAAATTAACTGTCCACATTTGATTATCCATTCCATCCTTAGCTAGGGCTTTATCTACAAAATCATTACCAGTTTCTATATCTGGACCATAGTGGAGGATTGCGAAAACTTCTGCAAGACCTATTTGTTTTTGAAATATCTGTGCAAAAGCTAATCCAACACAAACAGAAATCATAACCCCAGCTAAGCCTTCAATTCTAAGAATACATATAAAAATAACTAAAACAATAGGTAATAATACAAAATGATTTAAGTTAAAATTATTAGCAAGAGATTCTTTTATACCTTCAGCAATGTTTGGGTCATAATTTATAGTTTCTGCCCTAAGACCAATCAAACTATAAAGAATAAGAGAAATCAAAAACACTGGGCCAGTAGTTGAAATCATCGCTGTTACGTAATCGAATAGGCCTGTCTTCGCAACGCCGGCTGCTATATTTGTAGTATCTGAAAGTGGAGAAAATTTATCCCCTATATAGGCTCCTGATATAACCATACCAGCAGTAATGGCTGGGTTTATGCCTAAACCTTGACCTATGGTCATAAAGGCTATACCAATTGTAGCAGTAGCAGTCCAAGATGATCCGCAAGACAAACTAACAAGTGCAGTAATAATACAACCTACAGGAAGAAATAGTTTTGGGCTTAAAAATGATAAACCATAATATATTAATGCAGGTATGGTACCACATATCATGAATTAAAATATAAGAAGACCTACTGTCAACAAAATTAAGATAGCATCAAGAGTTGTTCTAATACGCTCTATCATACCATCTAGCATATCTCTAAAACTTCTTCCACAAATGAGCCCCACGAGAGAAGCAACAATAATTCCACATATAATAGGTAAATGAGCTGCATCATAAATATTCTCCTTACCATCTTTTTCGAAAACAAAAACGTAAATCATCAGACCAACCATCGTTAATATTGGAATAATTGCCTCAAATATACTAGGAAATCTAGTGTTTTTTCCTTTTTTCATAATAATTTCTTTCATTATAACAATACATTAATCAACTATCTAAATAGTACATTAAATCATAATAAATGTCAATTATTTTTTATTAATTCATTTCGTTATTAAGATAAAATAAATTTAAAAAAAATTCCACAAACCAGATTTCTGGAATGTGGAATTTAAGTTAGCAAAATGCTTTTATAGTTATATTACATATTCATTTGGCTTGCTACTTCTGCAGCGAAGTCTTCTTCTTTTTTCTCTAGACCTTCACCAACTTGAAATCTAGCAAATCTTCTGATTTTAATATTTTCTCCAACTTCATTAGCAGTATGTCTAAGTAGTTGTTCTACTGTTAAATCAGGATTTTTAATGAATGCTTGATCTAATAGGCAAACTTCAGAGAACCATTTTTTAAGTCTTCCTTCAACTTTTTTCTCAGCTATCATTTTCTTCTTGTCTTCAGGCATGCTGTCGCTTGATTCGTTAATAGCTTGGTTGATTAGGATTTCTCTTTGTTCTGCTACATCTGCTTCATCAGCATCTGCTTCAGAAATGTATTTAGGAGCACTTGCAGCAATGTGCATTGCAATATCTCTTGCAAAATTTTTAACTGTATCAGTGTTAGCTGAGAAATCTGTTTCTGTATTGATTTCTACAATTACACCAATTTTATCATTGTGAATATAAGAACCAATAACACCTTCTGCAGCAATTCTACCAGATTTTTTATCAAGAGTTGCTTGTCCTTTTTCCTTTAGGATTTTTTGAGCTTTGTCAATGTCTCCGCCTGCTTCTTCGAGAGCTTTTTTGCAGTCCATCATTCCAGCGGCAGTTCTTTCTCTTAATTCTTTAACTAATTTTGCACTAATTGCCATCTAAATCTCCTCTACTTATTCTGCTTCGTTTTCTTCAAATGCTTGAGTTTCAATTTCTTTAGCTGCTTCTGCTAAATCTTCCTCAGATAAATTTTCTTCTTCAACTTCTACTTCAGCAACTTCTTCAGTTTCTTCTTCTTCAAATTCATCAGCTGAAGGGTCAAATTCATTTCCTTGGTTGGCCTCTATAACAGCATCTGCCATTATAGATGTGATAAGTTTAACAGCTCTGATTGCATCATCGTTTCCTGGGATTGGAACATCAACTACATCAGGATCACAGTTAGTATCAACTATAGCGATAACAGGTATTCCAAGAATTTTAGCTTCGTGTATAGCTATAGATTCTTCGCCTGGATCTACTACAAATAGTACATCTGGAAGTTCTTCCATATCTTTGATACCACCAAGGTTCTTTTCTAGTTTATCCATTTCTTTTTGGTATTGTAGAACTTCTTTCTTTGGTAAAAGATCAAATGTTCCATCTTCTTCCATTCTTTCATATCTTTGAAGTTTTTCTACACTTTTTCTAATAGTTTTAAAGTTAGTTAGCATACCACCCAACCATCTGTGAGATACATAGTATTGACCTGATCTCTTAGCTTCTGATTGAATTGAGTCTTGTGCTTGTTTTTTTGTACCTACGAATAGAACTCTACCACCGTCAGCAACGATGTCTCTCATTACCTTGTAAGCTTCCTCAATTTGGTTAGCTGTTTTTTGTAGATCTACAATGTAGATACCATTTCTTTCTGTGAAGATGAATCTTGCCATTTTAGGGTTCCATCTTCTAGTTTGGTGTCCAAAGTGTACACCAGCTTCTAATAATTTTTTCATTGAAACTACTGCCATAATTACCTCCGTTTTTTTCTTCCACTCATCTCAACTGGATAATAAACCATAAGTGGCAACGTATTATCCATCCATGAATGTGATTGTTGTAGTACCTGATTAATATACCTCTTAAAACTTAAATTTCAACATTAAAACATTGCCTCTACAAAAGAATTCGAATCAAATTTCTGCAAATGATCAATTCCCTCACCTACGCCTATAAATTTAACTGGAACTTCCACTTCTACTTGAAGTGGGAATATTACCCCACCCTTTGCTGTTCCATCTAATTTTGTAAGAATTAGTCCTGTTATATTCGTAACATTTTTAAATTCTCTTAGTTGGCTAACAGCATTTTGTCCTGTAGTTGCATCAAGAACTAAAAGATTTTCTCTATTAGAATTTACAGCGTGGGTATCGATAGTTCTGTTAATTTTTTCTAGCTCTTGCATTAGGTTTTTCTTGTTATGAAGTCTTCCTGCAGTATCGCATATTAAAATGTCAATATTCTTACTACGTGCAGATTTTATAGCATCAAAAATTACGGCAGAAGGATCCGCTCCTTCCTTGTGGGAGATTAGCTCTACCCCTGCCCTATCGGACCACTCTTGAAGCTGGTCAATTGCAGCTGCTCTAAATGTATCTGCCGCTGCTAGCATTACATTTTTACCATCTTTTTTGAAGTTGTTAGCAAGTTTGCCGATAGTAGTAGTCTTACCAACTCCATTTACTCCAATTACGAGAATTACAGTTAGCTTTCCTTTCTCATACTTAATCTCATTATCGAGATTTTTCTCATCTAGCTTATTAATCATTATTTCTTTTAAAACTGGATAAATTTTGTCTGATTCTTTTATTGACCTTTTTTTAATCTCAGATCTTAATTCATCCACTATTTCAATAGTAGATGACATGCCGATATCCGCAGAAATCAATATTTCTTCTAATTCATCATATAAATCATCATCGATTTTTACATTTCTTGTAAATAGATTTGTCAAACTAGATGTAAAATTATCTCGGGTCTTGCTTAATCCTTTTTTTAGTCTTTCAAAAATTGACTCTTTTTTATCTTCAACTTCTTCATTTATTATATTTTCTTTTTCGTAGGCAGATAAGTCTTCAGATTTGTCTTTGTTTATTTCTTCTTTTAAGTCTGTTTCAAGAATTTTTTCAGTTTTTAGATTTTTTTTTTCTGTAATTTGTGAATTCGAGTCACTTTTACTTAAATCTATAAACCTGCCGGATTTAATTTTTGGAGAATTATCTTCTGAAATCTTTTCAGAAGTTTCTTTGATATTTTCTATTTTTTCGTCAAATTCGGACTCTATTTCCTCTTTTACTTCTTCAACTTTTTCCGCTATTTTATCCAATATTTCATCATTTTTATTGGCTTCATTGAACTGATTAAACTTATTATAATCTTCATTTGTTTTATCATCGCTGTTAAAAGATTCGTTGGAAATCAGATTTTCATCTATTTCGTTTTCTTTTACATCAACTACTTCTTTTTCAACTGTTTCTTCAACTTTTTTCTTTTTTCTTTTAAAAAAATTAAACATGATGGCTCCTTAATTAATATTTACAGGATTGAAGGCTACAATAAAGGACGTATCCTTGTACTTATTTATTAAATTATTTCTAATCCTGCTAAGAACATTTCGACATATATTAAGGTCTCTATCGCTAACCTTTATTAATATATTATACCTGAATTTATTATTAATTCTTGATATTTTACAAGGATTTGGTCCTATTATTTCAACATCGAGAAGACTTTTAAGGCTAATTCTCAAGTTGCTTGTGAATTCTTTGGAAATATCTATAGTTTTAACCCTATCTTCATTAACAATCTTAACAGTTATAATGTTTTTAAAGGGAGGATAAGAAAAGGCTTCCCTAATTTTCATCTCACTTTCAAAAAAACTTTGATAATCATTAGTCTTTACAGCTTGAATTACAAAATTTTCCGGCTTATAAGTTTGTATTATTGCCCTACCAGGCTTATTTGCCCTTCCAGCTCTTCCTACAACCTGAGTTAAAAGTTGAAAAGAAGTCTCCTGGGCAGAAAAATCTCCTACATTTAATGAAAGATCGGCAGATATTATTCCAACAAGAGTCACATTTTCAAAATCAAGCCCCTTAGCAATCATTTGTGTACCTAAAAGTATATCGGTTTTTCTTGCTTTCATAGACTCATACATTTGGTCATACTTTGACTTATTTGTAGCAACCATTGAGTCCATTCTCAAAATATTAGCTTCAGGGAAAAGTGTTCTAACCTCTTCTTCAAGTTTTTCTGTACCTGCACCAAATTCCTTAATTTTTTTCGAGTGACAATTAGGACAAATCCTAACTTGGTTTTTGGTCCTGCCACAGTAGTGACAAACAAGCTTATTAACCTTTTTATGATAGGTCATTGCCACGTCACAAGCCTCGCATTTTACTACATATCCACACGCCCTACAAAATGTAAAAGAATCATGGCCTATTTTATTTAAAAATAAAATAGTTTGCTCGTGCTTATCCAAATTCTGTTTAATTTCTTCTTGAAGTTCTGTTGAAAGCATAGAATAATTAGAATTTTTCAATTCTTCTCTCATATCAACTAAAGAAATTTCGGGCATAACTTTATTAACCCTCGAAGTTAACTTGAGAAGTTCGAGTTTTTCATCCTTAACTTCCTTCATTGTTTCGATAGATGGTGTGGCTGATGCCATTATTAGATTACAAGAATGGTAATTTGCCCTGAATTTTGCAATATCCCTTGTATGATATTTGGGATCTTTAGATGAAATATAAGAATTGTCGTGTTCTTCGTCTATAATTATGGCACCAAGATTTTTGAATGGTGCAAATATAGCTGATCTTGCACCTATTGCAATTTTAACTTCCCCATTTTTTATCATCATCCATTGGTTGAACTTTTCTCTTGGAGTTAATCTAGAGTGCATAATTGCAATTTTTTCATCAAATCTTCCAGAAAATCTTTCTATGGTTTGAGGAGTTAAAGAAATTTCTGGAACCAATATAATAGCTTCTTTGCCTTTCTTGATGACTTCTTCAACTACTTGCAAAAATATTTCGGTCTTGCCTGAGCCTGTAACTCCAAATAAAAGAAATTTGCCATCTGTTTTATCTATTATAGTTCTAAAGGCCTTGTCTTGCTCGGTATTTAAATTATGTCTTCTATAAATTTTATAATCTTGCTTAAGCTCTTTCCTAGCCTCTTTATTAATTTGTTCAACAATATTCTTATCTATTAATGATTTCAAAGATGATAGGAATGAAGATGTATTTTTTAATAAATCACTTTGTTTTGTAAGCCCATGATTTTTTAAATACTCGATGATATCTTTTTGTTTCTTAGCGTTTTTAGGAATTTTATATCCATTATCTATTAACTTGATATAGGTATCATAAGAGATATTTATCTTATCATTTACTTCATAGATAACTTTTATCTCCTTATTTTCTATCAAAGAATTTAATTTATCAGTTGAATTTGGAAATTTATCTAAAATTTCATTCTTTGTTCTTTTCAATTTAAGAAAATTGAGTAAAGCATCTTCTCGTTTAGATGTAGATAAATAAAATGATTTGATTTTATCTATGCTAGTTGGGGGTAATACTTGCTTTAAAGATAGTTGAATCGGCGAAAGATATTCTTTAGACATATAAAAAGCCAAGTCTAAAAGCTCATCACTTACAAGTTTATTTTCATCAATAATATCAATAATATCTTTCGTTTTAAATTCAAGTTCTATATTTTCAACAATTTCATAAACAAAAGCAACGCTAGTCTTATTTCCTTTACCAAAAGGAACTAAGACTCTCATTGCTCTTTTTAATTTATTATTTAATTTTTCTGGAATATGATATGTAAAGGGCCTATTTAGGAACCTGCTTTTACTATCTATAATAACTTTTGCGTACAAAATATCACCTTAAAAGGTCTAAAATCTTATTTGCAAGCTGACTTTTCGGCATTATTTCGAGATTAATAATATTATCTTTTGAAATAATTGATGCGACATTGGTGTCTACATCAAATCCAGCTCCCCATTTAGTTAGATCGTTAGCAATAATATAATCTAAATTTTTCCTGGTTAATTTACTCTTTGCATTTTCAATAAGATCATCAGTTTCAGCTGCAAAACCAATAATTGTTTGATTTTTCTTTATTGAACCGAAATATTTTATTATATCTATATTTTCTATTAATTCTAAATTTAAGCTAGACCCGTTCTTTTTTATCTTTTTATCGCTTGAATTTTCTATCCTGTAGTCAACAGGAGCTGCAGACATAATCAAGGCATCAGCATTATCAAACTCTCTTTCAATAGCATCCTTCATTTCAGAATTAGTTTTAACTGCAATTCTCTTTATGTTATTGATTTTCATGGGATTAACTGGCCCTGAAATTAATATTACTTCTGCACCCCTTTTGCGAGCTTCATTAGCAATATTATAGCCCATCTTACCACTAGAATTATTTGAAATATAACGTACAAAATCTATCTGTTCAACTGTTGGACCTGCAGTTATAACAATTTTCTTACCTATCAAATCTTTTTCAGTGAAGTAATCATCTAAAAAATCAACTATTTCAATAGGTTCTTCTAGCCTACCATCACCAATAGTGTTGCAAGCTAAAATTCCTGGCTCAGGTTTTATAATTTTAACCCCATCCTTTTTAAGACTTTCCAAATTTCTTTGTGTTGGCTTTGACTTTAGCATATTGGTATTCATTGCTGGAGCAATAATTACATCTTTATCGCAAGCAAGGTAAGTTGATAAGAGAAAATTATCAGCTATACCATTTGCCATCTTAGCAATAGTATTGGCACTAGCAGGAGCAATGAGCATAACATCTGCCCATTTACCAAGTTCTATATGGTGCACTTTCTCGTGGTGGCCGGTAAACAAGTCTGTATATACTTCGCATTGTCCCATAGTTTCAAAACTAAGAGGTTTTATGAATTCTATTGCAGATTCGGTCATTATTATCTTAAGATTGGCACCACTTTTTTTAAGTCTAGAGCATAAATCTAGTACCTTATAAGCAGCAATTCCACCACTTACACCTAATAGGATGTTTTTATTTTCTAGCATCTTATTGTTTTTTAGTGACCTTTCCATGAATAATTTCATTTAGTGCTTGAGTAACAGGTTTTGCTTCAACTTCTTTTGTTAAAGGTGCAGAACCATTAACAATTCTTCTTGCTCTTTTTGCACACATCATGCAGATTTCGTACCTGCTTGGACTTACTTCAGATAATGTTTTAAATGATGGATTTTTCATTAATCCTCCTTGAATTCTAAATTTTCTTCCCTAAACACTTTGTGTTTTTCTGCATTTATTATCTCATTTACAGATGTAATTGCTGAATTTAGGTGGTCGTTTATTACTATATAATCATAATCTTTTATGTGTTGTAGCTCTTTTTTAGCGTTATTCATTCTGATTTTAATGTCTTCATCAGTTTCTGTACCACGTCCTACAATTCTTTTTTTTAACTCTTTAAGACTAGGTGGGGCTAAAAAAATAAAGACTCCATTATCAGTATTTTTCTTGATATTAAGAGCTCCTTGCACATCTATTTCCAATATTACGATTTTTCCTTCGTTTATCTTTTTTTCTACAAATTCTTTAGGTGTTCCATAATAATTATTATGAACATGAGCATATTCTAGGAACTTATCTTCAGCAATCATTCTTTCAAACTCATCATGGTTTAAATAAAAATAACTAACTCCCTCTATTTCTCCATCCCTTTTCTTCCTGGTTGTAGCTGATACAGAATATACTAAATTTGTTTGAGTGTTCATCAAATCATGAAGAACAGTACCCTTTCCTACTCCTGAAGGTCCTGATATTACCAATAAAAATCCCTTTTTCATCAATCCCCCTTATCTAAATCATTTTACTTTTATATGCTTTTACTTCAAGTATCATGTTTAAAAGCAAAGAGTATAATAAAAGCGAGGTGAATTATGAGTTTTGACGGAATTGTAACAAGAAGAATAGTTAACGAATTAAAGAAAGAAGTATTAGGAGGTAAAATTCAAAAAATAACCCAACCTTCTAAAAACGACTTAGTTTTTAATATATACTCCATGGGAAAATCACATAGATTATTTCTAAGCGCTAATAATAATGAAGCTCGAATTAATTTAACTAGAAAAAAATATGAAAATCCAGAAAAACCAGATAATTTCTGCATGGTTTTAAGAAAACATATCAATCAAGGTAAAATTATCGATATAAGACAATATGGCCTTGATAGAATTGTTGAATTTTCAATTTCATCTATTGATGAAATGGGCTTTGACACTAGTAAAAAACTTATAGTAGAAATAATGGGAAGACATTCAAATATAATTCTTACTGATGGAAATTATAAAATAATCGATGCAATAAAAAGGGTTAATGATCACATGTCTTCTGTTAGACAAATATTTCCATCCTTAACTTACGAACAAATACCAAGTGAAAAGATAGATTTGACTAAAGATGATTTTAACAAGGATATTTTTTATCTAAGTCCTAGGATACCTAATAGTTTTGAACCTTATAAAGTCTTTTATACTTATTACGAAGGTTTTTCTCCACTTGTTGGCAAAGAACTTATCTATAGGGCTAAAATAGATTCTAGGATTAACTGGGGTCTAGTAAGTGAAGCTGATAAAGAGGAATTAAACAAATTACTTTATGATTTGCGAAAAGACATATTAGATAATAAGCTAGGTGCGTTTGAATATAAGACCGAAAGAAAAATTAAAGAATATCATACAATTAGCTTAAGTCACCTAAATTTTGAAGAGAAATCTTATGACTTTATGAGTGATGCCATCGATGAATTTTATTCTATTAATAAATCTAACGACAGACTTGATCAGATGAAAGCTGATTTAACAAGAATAATAAATAGTCACAAGAAATCTGTAAATAAAAAAATAAACATTTTAAGTGATAATATTTCAAAAGAAAATCAAGCTAAAACATTCCAAAAAAAAGCAGACCTACTTGCAGCAAACCTTTATAGAATCGAAAAAAAATCTAAAGAAATTTTACTAGAAGATTTTTATAATGATAATAAACCTATTAAAATTACCTTAAACCCTATGAAAAGTCCTTGGGATAATATAAACGATTATTATAATAGAGCAAAAAAAATTAAAACTTCCATTGCTTATGCTCTTAAAGAT
>NZ_CAUPFR010000065.1:0-9854 GCF_963510575.1 uncultured Anaerococcus sp.
GCTAAGCTCTTAACACCAATAGCCTTGGCAGCCTTTTTAAAATCAATTTCATCTTCACCATTTATCACAAGTATGTAGACACCCCCATCCTTGCTTTCTGTAGCAAGGGTCTTAAAGATTGTATGGATGTCTGCGTGGCCCTCATTAGCCAAGTCTACTGCAGAGACAAATTCGTGGTTTAAATCATAATCTATGTGTTCATATTCTATATGCAAATTATCGAGAAATCTCATTGCATTTGTTTTAATTTCTTTTTTCATAAAATCACCTCTGAATAACTATACGCTTATAAGCTAGCATTATCAGTTCAAGATAAATTTTTGTATTCAAATTATTTGACAAATACCAGGAAATATTGGTATGCTTTAAACTCAAGAAATCTTGTTCGATTCACTATGTAATTATAGGTTTTTAAGTATTGGTATGTATAAATTTTTTTTGCTGGCAAGCCTACAACTAGTAATAAAAAATTTAATTTTGGGTATATTATCTTATAAGGAGTAACGATGAGTGAAAAAGTGTTTGTAAATTATATTTATGATTCCTGCTATAGTCTATCTTGTGGGGATTATTTTTTGGTTTTTGACTATGCCAAAGGTCTTCTTGATATTCCGGAATCAAAACATGTTATATTTTTTGTAACAGACAAGCAAAAAGATTCTTATACAGAGGAAATTTTCAACTTAGGAAGCCTAAAATCCCTAAATTACGTGATAAATAAAAATATTATTGATTTGAAATACCAGGATAATATCATCTATTTGAATAAGGATGAGTTTGGTATGAAGGATTTAAAGAAATTATATAATATGAATAACGTATATATGGTTGATGAAGATAATAGTCTTTGCCTTAATTTTGGACAAGATGATGTCTTTATCAAAACTTTTTCCTTAGATGGAGAGAACTTAGGATATTTAATTGAACTTGATTCTATAATTATTTTTTATGGTGGATCCTTAAATTTCGCTAGGGTTGATGATGAAAGATACCTTGATTTACTAGATGAACTTGAAATCGAAAATCCTGATATAATATTTTTGCCAATTGCAGACTTAAATAAAATGTCGCTAGCTTATTTAGATAAACTTATAAGTTCTTCAGAAAGTCAGATTTTCTTTCCGACAAAAATTGGCGGCAAGGAAGAACTTAGCTTAGATTTTAAAAATTTTTACAAGGCAAATATCACTGACATAAGGTCTATAGATGAAGCCAATGAAAGGATTGAAATAGATATAAATTGACGCTGTGAATCTAGTATTATCAACTAGATAAGGTATAATGTGTGAGAATATGATAGATAAATTAAAAGAATTAGAAAATATAAGTTTGCCTAGTTGGGACAAGCTACCAGATGATGGAATTTACAAGGAAGAACTCCTAACCTATTTAAAAAAAGTGTTAAATCCGCTTTATGTGGTTGATAAGAACGTAATTACTTCATCCATGGTAAACAATTATGTGAAATTATCATACATAGATAAACCAAAAAAGAAAAAATATTACAGGGCATCAATAGCTCAGCTTATAGTAATAACAATTTTTAAGCAGATTATAAGTATAGAAGATTTGGCTAAGGGGATTGATATTGAAATTACAACTTTTGGTCTAAAAGAAGTCTATGAAAATTTTGAGACTATATTTAACTTGGCCAGAGAAGATATCTTAACTAGTGATGAAAATACTTGTGTAAATGTCAATTATGAATTTACTGACCACCACGATAAGGTACTTTCTTATTTGGCAATTTCCCTTTTTACAAAATTGTACACCCAGATAGTTATAGATAATCGTAAGGAGATATGATGGAAAAGATAGCTATATTAGTAGATTCAGGTAGTGATTTAAGCCTTGACTATATAAAGGAAGAAGGTTTCTATTACTTGCCATTATATGTAAATTTAGATGGCAATTTTCTGAAAGATAGGATTGATATAAGTCCAGAAGATTTTTATACTTGGATAAAAGAAAATAATAAATTGCCAAAGACATCTATGCCATCTCCTGGAGATATTAATGACCTTTTGGAAAAAATAAAAAATGATGGCTACAACAAGCTTATCAGTATCAATATAGGAAATAAATTTTCTGGCACCTACAATGCCTGCAAGCTTGCAGAAATAGAGGGTCTTGACCTATATGCTTTTAACACAGGAAATCTCACCCTAGCCCAAGGTTTTTATGCAATCTACGCCAAAAAACTAATAGATGAAGGTCTCGGTTTTGAAGAAATATGTAAAAAGCTTGAAGAAAAAATAAATGATTCTAAGGTATTTTTTACCATTGCTACCTTTAAATATATAGTGGAAGGTGGTAGGGTTCCAAAGACTTTTGGTAAGATTGGCGACGCTCTTTCAGTAAAACCTATTATAAAAACTGTTCCACCAGAAGGTGGTTTTGCTATAGAAAAAATTGTAAGAGGTGAAAAGAAAACACTTAGTCAGTTAGAAAAGATAATTAGAAAAAATATTGAAGGTGTAAAAGACTATTATTTTTTCATAGCTGAAGGAGATTATCCGGAGGGTCATGAAACATTAAAAGAAAGATTAAAGGATATTATAGAAAATTCTAAACTCTATAAGGAAGGTCAGATTTCTCCTACACTTGGAGCAAACACAGGCCCAGGACTTATAGGAGTTGGATTTTTCATCCTAGATTGAGAATTTTTTATAAAATAGGATTGGTTTTTTAGGATAAAATCAAAAGAAAGATATAAATAATTTGACAAAACCAATATAAACTAGTATTATCATACATGTAAACAAGAAAGAAGTACCCAAACTCACCTACCGGCATAAGCTTTTAGGTTAATAAGATTTATTTTGATAGATTATTTGCGGGTACTTTGTGCCCGCTTTTTTTATACAATACACGGAGGTATAACTATAAAAGATTTAAGAATCAATGATGAAATTAGAGCTAGTCAGGTAAGACTAATCGACGAAAAAGGTAACCAAGTTGGTATCACTTCTCTAAATGAAGCCCAAGATATGGCAGATGAGAGAAATCTTGACCTGGTACTTATGAGTCCAAATGCAAAACCACCTGTAACAAGGATTATGGACTATGGTAAGTTCAAGTATGATCAAGAGAAAAAAGAAAAAGAGAATAAGAAAAAACAAAAAAATGCTCAATTAAAAGAGACAAGATTTTCTTTAAATATCGAAGATAATGACTTGCAAACCAAGGCAAATCAAACCAAAAAATTCTTAAACAACGGGGATAAAGTCAAAGTATCTATAAGATTCCGTGGTAGGGAACTTGGAAGAAAAGAACCTGGCTACGAATTGATGGATAAGTTCAATGGTATGTTAGATGGCTATGGCAAGATTGACAAAAAGCCTAAGATGGAAGGCAGATCTCTTGTTATGTTTCTAGAACCAAATGATGAAAAAGGAGAATAAGATGGCAAAAAATAAGATTAAAACTAAAAGAGCAGCTGCTAAGAGATTCAAAGTAACAGGCTCTGGCAAAATCATGAGAAGAAAAGCTTACAAGGGACACTTAACAGCTAAGAAGTCACCAAACAGAAAAAGAAGACTAAGAAAACCAACAGAAGTTTCACAAACTGTATATAAAAACGTTAAAAAACTAATTGGTGCATAGGAGGATATAGATGGCAAGAATTAAAAGAGCAGTAAATGCAAAGAAAAGACATAAAAAAGTATTAAAACAAGCAAAGGGTTATTACGGTTCAAAAAGCCTTCTATTTAGAACAGCTAACCAAGCTGTAATGAAATCTCTATCATATGCTTACATTGGTAGAAAACATAGAAAAAGAGACTTTAGAAAACTTTGGATTGCAAGAATCAATGCCGCAGCAAGAATCAATGGCACAAGCTATTCAAAACTTATGGGCGGACTTAAAAAAGCAAACATCGACATCAACAGAAAGATGCTAGCTGAACTTGCAGTAAATTGCCCAGAAGAATTTGCAAAATTAGTAGAAGCAGCTAATAAAAACGCTTAATGATAATAGAATCGGTATCCAATCAAAATTTTAAGTTTATAAGTAAACTTAAAATGAAAAAGTATCGAGATAAAGAAAATTCATTTTTAATAGAATCTAGGAAGTTAGTAGATGAGGCTATAGCTTCATCTGCTAAGATAGATTTTATTTTTTTAAGACAAGGAGTTTCTTATGAGACTGGGTATAAAACCCTGGTTTTCAGCGAAACCCTTTTTAATAAATTATCATCAATGACAAGCCCTGATGGAGTAGGCGCTGTCATAAAAAAGAAAGAACCGAGGGAAATTTCATCTAGTAAGATTTTGCTCTTAGATGGGATAAATGACCCGGGAAACCTTGGCACGATGGTTCGTTCTGCCGAAGCCTTTGGCTTTAGGGACGTAATTTTGTTGCCAGGAACAGTTGATATCTACAATGAAAAAACACTCAGGGCATCCATGGGTTCTGTCTTTAGGTTAAATATCCTAGAAAAAAACTTTGAGGATATAAAAAAACTCAAACCTAGCTACAAGGTCCTATCAGCAGATATGGACGGGCTAGATATTAGAGATTATAAGAAAGATTCTAAAATAATTATCGCTATAGGAAATGAGGCTAATGGCCTAAGTAAAGAAATGAGAGAAATCACTGATGACTTTATCAAAATTCCTATGGAGGGAGAAATCGAATCTTTGAATGCAGCCATAGCTGCGAGCATAATTATGAATAGACTTATGTGATGATTCGGAAAGACTTTAATTATTCTTATACAGCAAGAAAGGGATGTTGAGAGCCTTTTAAGTCACGATTAGGGTTATTCACCGATGAACTTTGAGATGAATTGAGTAGTCGATACGTAAACTTTTCGTTAAAGTAATGAGCGGATTTATTTATAAATCAATTAAGGTGGTACCGCAGAGCTATATCTGTCCTTTGTAGAGGACGGATTTTTTTATTTGGAGGAAAAATGGAAGAAAATTTAAAGCAGGTTTTAGAAACTGCTAAGAGTGAAATCGAAAAAGCAGTAAGTTTAGAGGCTCTAGAAGAACTTAGGATAAAGTTTTTAGGTAAAAAGGGAACTATTACTGATCTTAAAAAGTCAATAGCAAAATTGCCTAATGAAGAAAAGCCAAGTGCAGGTAAATTAATAAACCAAACTAGCAAGGAAATTGAAAATCTCCTTGGTGAAAAAAATGAAATTATCAAAAAAGAACTTCTAAAAGAAAAGATAAAAGAAGAAAAAATTGACGTAACAGCTCATTTTGATAAGTATGAGTCAGGCCATCTTGCAGTTATTAACCAAACTATGGAAGAACTAGAAACAATTTTCCAAAATATGGGTTTTGACGTTGTAGCTGGTCCTGAAGTTGACACGGTTAAATATGTTTTTGACGACCTAAATAGTCCCAAAAATCATCCAGCTAGGTCTACTTCTGATACTTTTTATATCAATGACGAGGTTTTGCTAAGACCTCACACATCTTCTATGCAAATTAGGGTGATGAATGAAGGCAAGCTTCCAATTAAAATGGTATCTGCAGGTAGGGTTTTCAGAAATGATGAGGTTGACGCAACCCATTCGCCAATGTTTCACCAGCTAGAATGTCTTGTTGTAGATGAAAATGTATCTATGGCAAACCTTAAGGCAACTCTTGAAACTTTTATCAAAGAAATGTTTGGCGATAAGATGAGCCTAAGGTATAGACCTCACCACTTCCCATTCACTGAACCATCCCTAGAGGTAGACGTAACTTGTCCAGTATGTATGGGCGAGGGTTGTCCTGCTTGCGGCCATACTGGTTGGTCAATGGAATTGTTAGGTGGTGGCATGGTTCATCCAAATGTCCTAGAGGCTTGTGGGATTGATAGCGAAAAATACACAGGTTTTGCCTTCGGTCTTGGAGTTGACAGGATTGCTATGGTAAAATACGGACTTGATGATATTAGACTTCTTTATGATAATGACAAGAGATTTATAGAACAGTTTTAGGAGGAAAAATGTTAGTACCTTTAATTTGGCAAAAAGATTATATAAAAATAGATAAGGATATAAAAACAATCACAGACAGACTTTCTGAAACAGGTTCTCACGTAGAAGAAGTTACCGTCCGCACATCTGACCTTGAGGGCATAGTTGTTGGCCATGTCTTAGAGCAAAAAGACCATCCAGATGCTGATAGGCTCAGGGTTTTAACTATAGATGTTGGTAAAGATGAGCCAATCACAATTATTACTAATGCAAAGAATACAAAAGCAGGAGATTTCCTACCAGTAATTACATCTGGCACAAAGTTAGATAATGGTATTATAATCGAAGATCACGACTTTTTTGGAATTGTATCCCAAGGTATGCTTACAGCCTACTCTGAGCTTGGTTACGATGATTCTGTAATTCCAAAAGAATTAAGAGAAGGAGTAATTGTCCTAGCTGGAGAATTTAAACCAGGCACACCAGCTTCTGAAGCTCTTTTCTCAAATACTCCTGTTATAGAATACGAAATCACCCCAAATAGGTCTGATTGCCTTTCTATAATCGGTATGGCAAGGGAAACTGCAGCAAGTTTTGGAGAAAAAATCACTTATCCTTCATTAGAATATTCAACAAATGGTGAAGATATAAAAGAATATGCAAATGGAGTAGAAGTCAAAAGTGATTCTTGCTTGAGATTTACAGCAAGGGTTGTAAAAGACGTTAAGATTGCAAAATCTCCTCAATGGCTACAAAATTACTTGATGCTTGCAGGAGTTAGACCAATCAATAATATAGTTGATATTACAAACTTTGTTATGCTTGAAACTGGTCAGCCTCTCCATGCCTATGACCTCGATAGGTTAGCTGGTAAAAAAATTATAGTAAGGGATGCTAAAGAGGGCGAAGTTATAAAAACCCTTGATGGCGAAGATAGAAAACTTGATTCCTCTATGCTTGTTATAGCTGACGATAAGGAAGCTATTGGCCTTGCAGGAGTAATGGGAGGTTTTGATTCTGAAATTACAGATGATACTAAAAATATCCTCCTAGAAGCAGCAAGTTTTGACGCTGATAATATCAGAGATACATCTAAAAAACTCAACCTTAGAAGTGAGGCAAGTTCTAGATTTGAAAAGGGAGTTGCAGTTGAAACTCCAGAGATAGCATCAAGAAGAGTTATGAAATTAATCGAAGAACTTGGCATAGGCACAATCATCGGTGGTTCTTTCGATCAAGGAATAAAAGAAAATGATGATAAGGAAGTTAAACTAAGAATAACTAGGCTAAATGCCCTAACTGGTGTGAATTTTACCAAAGAAGAGGCAATTAAAAACTTAGAGCTTTTAGAATTTGATGTTAAAGATATAGACGAAGACACTATTTCAGCAAAAGCTCCTTACTTTAGAAATGATATTTCTATCGAAGCTGACCTTATAGAAGAAGTTGTAAGACTTTATGGCATGGGCAAGATTGAATCTAAACCACTTGTATCTTCACTTAAAAAAGGCGAGAGATCTCCAATGAGACTTCTAAGAGATGATTTAAAACACAAGCTTGTGGGCCAAAAATTCTCAGAACTTGCCACCTATTCATTCATTTCTCCAAAAGAATATGATAGGCTAGGCATTGCAAAAGATTCAAAACTTAGGGACTATGTCAGCCTAATAAACCCACTTGGCGAAGATTTCTCAGTTATGAGGACAACTCAAATTGCTAATATGCTTGATGTTATTGCAAAAAATATCAAGTACGGTCAAAAAGATATGAGATTTTTCGAACTTGATAGGACTTTTGAGAAAATTAGCGACAAACTTCCAAAAGAAAATCTCACCCTAACCATGGGTCTATATGGAGATTATTCTTTCTATGATATGAAAGATTTCTTTACAGAGGCTATGAGAAATACTGGTTTTACTGGTTTTTCTTATAAGGCTAATGAAAATCTATACGCTTTCCATGCTGGTAGGTGCGCTGATATTTACTTTAAGGGTGAAAAAATTGGTGTGATTGGCGAGATTTCCTATGAAGTTCGTGAAGAGTATAATATAAATAAAGGTGCAATCATTTTAGAGCTTAACCTAAGCCAGATTGCAGAATTTAGAATTACCGATAAAAAATATAAACAAATACCAAAATTCCCTGCAATAGAACGTGATTATTCTTTTGTGGCAAAAAGAGATGTAGAATCAGAATTAATTGAAAATATTATGAAAGAAAAGGCAGGAGACCTCCTTTACAAGGTAGAATTATTTGATATCTACACAGGTAAGGGCATAGGCGCTGATGAAAAATCTATTTCTTATAGGGTTTGGTACAGGAAAGCTGATAGGACCCTAAAGGAAGAAGATATCAAGGGTGTAGAAGCTAGCATCCTTGAAGAATTAGGAGCAAAGAATATAAATTTACGTGGATAGGAGAGAAAAGTGAGCGAAATTAGACTTGAAGTTAAAATTGACGGTATAAAATATCCTCTTGTTAGCAAAGAATCAAAAGAGAGTATAGAAAAAATAGCAGCTTATGTTGACGGCAAGATTAAGGATGTAAAATCTGATAAGCTCACTTTTGATAGGCAGCTAATTTTGGCAAGCCTAAATATAGCTGATGAATATTTTAAAGACAAGGAATCTTTCAAAGAATATTACGAAGAAAATAAAGAAGCTATCGAAGCTTATCCAGCCATAAAAAACGAGCTTGAAACTTTTAAAAACGAGTATGGGACCTACAAGGATGAGCTCGAAGATATAAAAGCAGAGCTCAAGGATCTAAAAATCCTTCTCCAAGAAAAGGATGCAGAGATTTTAAATCTAACCAAGGCTGAAAATGATGCCAGCAAATTAAGAGAAAAAATCAAGAACCTCCAAAAACAAGTTATGGATTTAAGCAAGGAAAATGAAATTTTGAAGGGAAAAATTGATGAATAAAACTGAAATCCTAGCACCAGTTGGAAATATGGATATGCTTTATGCAGGAATCGCAGCAGGGGCAGATGCTTTTTATCTGGCCCTTGATGATTTCGGAGCTAGGGCCTATGCTGAAAATTTTACTCTAGAAAATATTGAGGAAGTCATAGCCTATATCCATTATTTTGATAGGAAAGTTTTTATAACTATGAATACCCTCATAAAGGATTCGGAAATTGACAAGGCTATTTCCTATATAGAAAGGCTTTACCAGTATGGTGTTGATGGGATTTTAATCCAGGATATAGGTTTTTATTCTATAGTCAAAGACCAAATGCCAGGACTTGATTTTCACGCTTCTACCCAGATGGCTGTTAGGGACTATCACGGTGCTAAGGCCCTTATGGATTTAGGTTTTAAAAGAATTGTCATTGCCCGTGAGACACCAATAGAAGAAATCAGAAAAATAGCCAAACTTCCTTGTGAAAAGGAAGTTTTTGTCCATGGGTCGCTTTGCGTTTCCTACTCTGGGGAATGTTTAATGAGCTCTTATTTTGGCGAAAGGTCTGCCAATAGGGGCAGGTGTGCCGGTCCTTGTAGGCAAAAATATCAACTAATAAATAATGGAAAAATTTACGGCAATGATTATTACCTAAATATGAAAGACTTAAATGTTATTGATAATATTGATGAGTTGCTTAATTTAGGTATTGACTGCTTAAAAATTGAAGGCAGGATGAAGAGTCCAGAATATGTCTATAATTCAGTTGTAGCCTATAAGCAAAAAGTAAATGGCAATAGCTATGATGTTGAAAAACTCAGAGATATTTCAAATAGGGGATACACAAAGGGTTTTATTTTCGGTCAAAAAAAGGATTATATTCTAAAAGAAGACGATAGAAAACACAGGTCTGTAGGGATTGTTGAGCTTATTAACAATAAAAAAGCTTTTACAGCCAATTCTGACCTCCACAAGGGGGATAATCTCCAAGTCACAACAGATAGCGACAACAAATTGCCTTTGACTTTTACA
>NZ_CAUPFR010000066.1:0-9797 GCF_963510575.1 uncultured Anaerococcus sp.
GGTTACGCAGATACATATGTAGTATTTGCTATGACAGATAAATCTCAAGGTACAAAAGGTATCTCTGCTTTCATAGTAGAAAAAGGAACACCTGGTTTCAACTTTGGTGCTAAAGAAGACAAGATGGGTATTAAAGCATCTTCAACAATGGAATTAGTTTTCCAAGATTGTAGAATACCTGCTGCTAACCTTTTAGGCGAAGAAGGCAAGGGCTTTAAATACGCAATGCAAACACTTGATGGTGGTAGAATTGGTATAGCAGCTCAAGCACTTGGTATTGCTGAAGGAGCATTAAACAAAGCTATCAAATACGTTAAAGAAAGAGAACAATTTGGTAGACCAATTGCTAAATTCCAAAATACACAATTCAAACTTGCTGAAATGGCTATAGATATTGAATCTGCTCGTCACTTAGTTTATAAGGCAGCAACACTAAAAGATGCTGGCGAAAGCTACACAGTTGCAGCAGCAGAAGCTAAATTAAAAGCAGCAAGAGTTGCTATGGATGTTACAACAAAAGCTGTTCAACTATTTGGTGGTTATGGCTACTCAAAAGAATATGAAGTTGAAAGAATGATGAGAGACGCTAAGATAACAGAAATCTATGAAGGTACTTCAGAGGTTATGTTAATGGTAGTTGGTGGTTCACTTTTAAGATAATATCGAAGGGAGATATATATGAATATATTCGTATGCGCTAAACAAGTTCCGGATACAAACGAAATCAAGATTGATCCGGTTACAAATACACTAATTAGAAAGGGCGTTCCAAGTATCCTTAATACTTACGATGCATTTGCTCTAGAGCAAGCTCTAAGAATTAAAGACAAAGACCCAGAAGTTAAAATTACAGTTATCTCAATGGGACCTCCACAAGCAGATCAAATGCTTAGAGATTGTCTAGCTGTTGGTGCTGACAATGCTTACCTAGTTACAGATAAAAAATTCGGTGGTTCAGATACTCTTGCAACATCTTATATCATTTCAGAAGCAATCAAAAAAGTTGCTGAAACAGAAGGACAACCTGACATGGTATTCTGTGGCCTTCAAGCAATCGATGGCGATACAGCTCAAGTAGGACCAGAACTTGCTGAACACTTAGATCTTCCACAAGTAACTTATGCTTATACAGCAGAGTTAAATGAAGGTGGATTAAAAGTTCTTAAAGAAGTTGAAGGTGGAGCACAAGTTATCCAATCAGTTCTTCCAGCCCTAGTAACATTTACAAAATATGGCGATGAAGAATTAAGATATCCAAAAATCAAAAATAAATTAAAGGCTAAAAAAGCTTCTATTGGACAAATTACTTTTGAAGAACTTAAAGATAGCATAGACGAAACAGCTATCGGTCTAAAAGGTTCACCAACAAGAGTTAACAAATCTTATACTCCAACCGTTGAAAAAGTTGGCGAAATGTTCGAAAATATGGAAGCTGATGAAGCAGCAGATAAGCTTATAGCAGCCTTAGTTGATAAGAAGCTTATTTAAGGAGGAACTATGTCAGAAAATAAAAACCTATGGGTATTAGTTGAAACTAAAGAAGATGGATCATCAGTAAATGTAGGCCTTGAATTATTAAATCCAGGTAGAAAAATGGCTGACACACTTGGTGGAAATTTAGTTGCAGTTATAATTGGTGCTGAAGTATCAAAAGCTAAAGAACAAGTAAAAGACCACGGTGTTGATGCAATCATTACTTGTGAAGGTGAAATTTATAAAGAATACAACACAGATGTATATGCTAATGCAGTATGCAAACTTGTTGAAAAATATAGCCCAAATACAATCCTAATCGGTGCTACCAACCAAGGTAGAGATTTAGGTCCAAGAGTATCTTCAAGACTTCACACAGGTCTAACAGCAGACTGTACAGAACTTGATGTTGATGCTGAAACAGGTAACGTTCAATGGACAAGACCTGCATTTGGTGGTAACTTAATGGCACAAATTCTTTGCCCAGATTCTAGACCACAAATGGGTACAGTACGTCCAGGCGTATTCCCTAAAGAAGCTTTTGGTAGAAAAGATAATATCGAAGAAATCGAAGACAATATTGAATACACAGGCGAAATCAGAACTAAAGTTGTTGACTTTATCCCAAGAGATGAAGGAGACGATGTTGATTTAGTTGGAGCAGAATTTATCGTTTCAGGTGGACGTGGACTTGCAGATCCAAGCAACCTAAAATTAATAGAAGACTTAGCAGAAGCTCTAGGAGCAACTGTTGGTTCATCTCGTCCATTAGTAGATTCTGGCTGGATTTCACACTCTCACCAAGTTGGTCAATCAGGTAAGACTGTAGCACCAAAGGTATATATAGCAGTAGGTATTTCTGGAGCTATCCAACATATAGCTGGTATTAACGCATCAGATACAATCATTGCTATCAACAAAGACCCAGATGCACCTATATTTGATGTAGCTGATTATGGTATTGTTGGTGACTTATTTGAAGTAGTTCCTGCTTTAATAGAAAAAATTAAAGCAAGAAAAGCCTGAGATTAAAATTAAACCACTATTTTCTTAAATAGTGGTTTTTCTTTTACATGGCACTTGTAGGCTGATATTTTTTCAGGGAAAATCGTTTTTAAAATTTGTTAAAATTTATACAAAAATAGATTGACAAAAAAATATCAACTGTTATAATATATGTAGTAGAAGTAATCTGGTATAAAATCAATTCTGACTTTATACTAATTGAAAAAATGCAAACGATTTAATTTAAAGGGGGACGGATGACTTACAAAACTGTAAAGTATGAAGTTAATGGTCACATAGCAAAAATCACTATCAACAGACCAGAGGCTTTAAACGCACTTAACTCAGAAGTATTAGATGAATTAAATACTCTTCTTGATGAAGTAAGAGCTAATAAGGAGCTTAGGGTAGCAATACTCACAGGTGAAGGCAGAAGCTTTGTTGCAGGAGCAGATATTAAAGAAATGTCTACTCTAACTCCAATAGAAGCTAAAGAATTTGGTTACAAGGGACTTCACGTATTTAGAAAACTTGAAAGCCTACCAATTCCAGTTATAGCTGCTATTAACGGATTTGCCCTAGGTGGTGGATGCGAAATCGCTATGAGCTGTGATTTCAGAATTGCAAGTGATAAGGCTTTATTTGGTCAACCAGAAGTAGGACTAGGTATCACACCAGGATTTGCTGGTACTCAAAGACTTCAAAGACTAGTTGGCCCTGGTTATGCAAAATATTTAATTTATACAGCTAAAAACATCAAAGCTGACAAGGCTTATGAAATTGGTTTAGTTCAAGAAGTTGTTGAAGCTGACAAGCTTGACGAAACAGTTGAAAAACTTGCAGCAAAAATTGCTGCTAACGCACCAGTTGCAGTTAGAGCTTCAAAAGAAGCTATAAACGTAGGTGGTCAAGTAGATATAGATAGCGCAATCAAAGTTGAAGAAAACTTATTTGCCCTAACCTTCTCAACAGAAGATCAAAAAGCTGGAATGAATGCTTTTATCAACAAAGAAAAAGCAGAATTTAAAAATAAATAAAGGAGAAAAATAATGAAAATTGGTGTAATTGGATCAGGAATCATGGGTGGCGGCATTGTTGAAACTGCTGCTAAGAGCTATGAAGTTGTAGTAAGAGATATCAAAGATGAATTCTTAGAAAAAGCTAAAGCAAGAATCGAAAAATCATATGCTAAACAAGTTGCTAAAGAAAGAATGACAGAAGAAGCTAAAGAAGCTGCTATTAAAAACATTTCTTATACAACAGAAGTTAAAGATTTAGCTGATTGTGATGTAGTTATCGAAGCTGCAACAGAAAATCCAAAACTTAAAAAAGAAATCTTCAAAGAATTAGATGCAGTTGTTAAAGAAGGTGCTATCCTTGCTTCTAATACATCATCTCTTTCAATCACAGATATAGCTGCAGTTACTAAAAGACCTGAAAATGTAATTGGTATGCACTTCTTCAATCCAGTTCCAGTTATGAAACTTGTTGAAGTTATCAGAGGTCTTCACACATCTGATGAAACAAATAAAGCAATATTTGAACTTGCAGAAAAACTTGGCAAACAACCTATCGAAGTTAAAGAAGGTCCAGGATTCGTTGTTAACAGACTTCTTATCCCAATGATCAACGAAGCAGTTGGCGTTTTAGCTGATGGTCTTGCAAGCGTAGAAGATATTGATAAGGGTATGCAACTTGGTGCAAACCACCCAATGGGCCCTCTTGCTCTAGGTGATTTAATCGGTCTTGATACATGCTTAGCAATCATGGAAGTTCTTTACACAGAATTTGGTGATAGCAAATACAGACCATGCCCACTATTAAGACAAATGGTAAGAGCTGGAGACCTTGGTAGAAAAACAGGCAAAGGCTTCTACGATTACAGCAAATAAGATAAATAGATTTTAAGAAAAACTAAAGGAGAAATTATGACAAGAAAAGTAGTAATAGCAAGTGCAGCAAGAACACCAGTTGGTGCTTACGGTGGTGCATTTAAAACAGTTTCAGCTAGGGAATTAGGTGCAGTAGCAGCTAAAGCAGCTATCGAAAGAGCTGGTATCAAACCAGAAGATATAGACGAATCAATCCTTGGTTGTGTACTTCAAGCAGGTAACGGCCAAAATATCGCTAGACAAATCGCTCTAGACGCTGGTATTCCAATAGAAAAACCAGCTATGACCCTAAACATCGTTTGCGGTTCAGGTCTAAGATCAGTTTCCCTAGCAGCTCAAATGATTCTTGCAGGTGACTGCGATGTAGTTTTAGCAGGTGGTACAGAATCAATGTCTAACGCTCCATACCTTTTAACAGATGAAAGATGGGGAGCTAGAATGGGAGATAAAAAAGTTGTAGATGAAATGATCAAAGATGGTCTTTGGGATGCATTCAACAACTACCACATGGGTGTTACTGCAGAAAATATAGCTGAAAAATTCGGTCTAACAAGAGAAGAACAAGATGCTCTTGCTGCAGAAAGTCAACAAAAAGCTGCTAAAGCTAGAGCTGAAGGAAGATTTAAAGACGAAATCGTCCCAGTAGAAGTTAAAGGCAGAAAAGGCAAAGTAACAGTTGTTGATACTGATGAATATATCAAAGAAGGCGTTACTAAAGAAAGCATTTCTGGATTAAAACCAGCTTTCATCAAAGAAGGTACAGTTACAGCTGCTAACGCTTCTGGTATCAATGATGGTGCTGCTTGTCTAGTAGTAATGAGCGAAGAAAAAGCTAAAGAACTTGGCGTTAAACCTCTTGCTACAATCGTAAGCTACGCTACAGAAGGTGTTGATCCAAAAATCATGGGTACAGGCCCAATCCCAACAGTTAGAAAAGCTCTAGAAAAAGCTAACCTAACTCTTGAAGATATCGACCTAATCGAAGCTAACGAAGCATTCGCTGCTCAAGCTCTTTCAGTAATCAAAGAACTTGGACTAAACACAGATATAGTAAACGTAAACGGTGGAGCTATTGCAATCGGTCACCCAGTTGGTGCATCAGGAGCAAGAATCCTTACAACACTTCTATATGAAATGCAAAAGAGAGACTCTAAAAAAGGTATCGCAACACTTTGTATAGGTGGCGGTATGGGTACTGCAGTTATAGTAGAAAGATAAGATAAATTTTAAGGTGTGCAGGTAATTCTTATCTGCATACCTTTTTTCTATATTTAGCAAAAAAATTTAAAATACATAGAATACATTGATAATAATTTGTGATTTTGGGTATATATAAATTGTAAAAAGAAAACGATACTATAAAGGGGAATATATGGATTTTAAAAAATTATATGAAGAAAAATTGATTACTGCAAAAGAAGCAGCAGCGATGGTAAAGGACGGTGATTGGGTAGAAATGGGATGGTGTGCCCTAACACCAGTTGACTTTGACAAGGCTTTGGCTGAGAGAGTAAATGAATTAAAAGACGTAAAGGTTAGGGGCGGAATCCTTGCTTACAATTCACCTACAGCATCAGTTGACCCTACAGGAGAGCATATTACCTACCATTCATGGCACTCATCAGGCGTAGAAAGAAAGTTAATTAATTCAAAAGAGCATAGCGCTTTCTTTATTCCAATCAAATACAGCGAGCTACCAAGATATATAAAAGAAAATGCGCCAAGAGCTGCAGTTTCAGTTTTCCAAGTTAGTCCAATGGATAAGCACGGAAACTTCAACTTTGGTGTATCTGTAAGTCACGCTATGGCATCCTTCCAAAATTCTGACAAGGTAATTCTAGAAATTAACGAAAACGTACCAAGAGCACTTGGTGGATTTGATAACTTTATAAATATTAAAGATGTTGACTATGTTTACCAATCAACAAATTATCCAATGTTAACCCTTCCAAAAGCTTCTTTTGGTGAAGAGGAACTTAAGGCAGCAAACTATGTAGTAGATATGCTCCGTGATGGAGATACTATCCAAATCGGTATTGGCGGACTACCAAACGCTATCGGTTCTGAAATTGCCAAATCAGACCTAAAAGATCTTGGAGTTCACTCAGAAATGTATGTAGATGCCTTTAGAGAAATGGCTCTAGCAGGCAGGATTACAGGACGTAAGAAAAATATAGACATCGGTCGCCAAACCTACGCTTTTGCAGCAGGTAGCCAAGAACTTTATGATTATATAGATGATAACGAAGAGCTAATGGCAGCACCAGTTGACTATGTAAATGATATTGATGTAATAGCATCTCTTGATAACTTTGTATCAATAAACACAGTTTTACAAGTAGACCTCTGGGGACAAATCTCAGCTGAATCTGTAGGAACAAAACACATATCAGGAGCCGGTGGAGCCTTAGATTTTGTTCTTGGAGCTTATAGATCAAAGGGTGGTAGGTCAATAATTGCACTTACATCATCAAAGATAAATAAAGAAGGCAAGAGAATTTCTAATATAGTTCCAACCTTTGCACCAGGAACTCAAGCGACAGCTGTAAGATCCAATACTCACTATATAGCAACTGAGCAAGGTATTGTAAACTTCAAGGGTCTAACAACTTGGCAAGCAGCAGAAGCTCTTGTAAGCCTAGCCCACCCAGATAATAGAGATGAATTAATCAAGGCTGCAGAAGAAATAGGTATTTGGAGAAATACTAACAAGAGAATCTAATATAACAAAACCAGAGAGGGAATAATCCTTACTCTGGTTTTTGTATTTAAGGAATTATCTTTGTAAATAGCATCATGGATGGATTTTATACATAGGTGTTAATTTATGAATTAAAATAAAAATAAGATTTTTAGTAGAATAATAAACATAATGTAAATGATATCGAAATCTTACTAATTTATAAAAAAAATATATTTTTTTATCAAAATCAATTTGTATTAAAATAAAAATACTTGCATAAAAATCATTTGGAAGTTGACAAAATCGTGGAAAAATGATAGACTTTTTAATAAATAAAGATTTAGCTAAGGAGTTGCAGGTACAATTAGGAGGAGGCGAAAGTTCTAGCCTGTCGAAATACATGGTATAGGTCAGAGGTCAAAGAGGACTATGATTGTCGGTAAACCTAGCTAGGCTTTGCTGGATTACTTGCTAGGTCAGGTGAAAGGAAAATCATGGGCCTTTTGCCCGTGATTTTTTATATGGAGGTAAATAGGTAAAAGAACTTTAGAGCTATAAGTATGTGCTTTACATGAAGAGCCTACTATTTATTAGGGTCATATTTGCTGGTAAAAATATCTGTACCCGTTTTTTGTTTATTAGGTCATCCTATATTTAAATATTAGACAGCATATGGTATATCTAATGATACAAGGAAAAGCCATATATAAGATTTTAAAAATATTTTTCATAAAAAGGAGAAAAAAATGGTAAATGTAGCTGTTGTTGGTGCAAGCGGCTTAGTTGGAAGCAAGGTTAGGGATATCCTAGAAGAAAGAAATTTCCCTGTTGATAGGTTATTCGCCTTTGCTTCAAAAAAATCTGCTGGCAAAGAAATCGAATTTCAAGGAAAAAAAGTAGTTATTGAAGAATTAAAGGAAGATTCCTTTGATAATAGGGGAATTGACATAGCCTTATTCGCAGCAGGAGCTGGCGTGTCTGAAAAATATGTTCCTCTTGCTGTTAAAAATAATATTAGGGTTGTTGATAATTCATCATTTTTCAGGATGGATAAAGACGTGCCACTTGTAATTCCTGAAGTCAACCCAGACCATATCAAAAAAGATGACATGTTAATTGCAAATCCAAATTGTTCTACAATCCAATCTGTCCTTGCTATTTCAAAAATTTATGAAAAATATGGTATAGAAAGAATTGTTTATAACACCTACCAAGCCGTATCAGGTGGGGGCGAAAGGGCTCTTGAAGACCTATATGAAAAGAAAAATGATCATTGGAAGTATAAAATTTACGACAACCTCCTTCCACAAATAGATTCTTTCCTTGAAAATGGCTATACTAAGGAAGAGATGAAGATGGTTAACGAATCTAGAAAAATTTTGGGAGACGATTCGATAAAAATTACTGCCACAGCTATAAGGGTGCCAGTAACAAATTCTCATGGTGTTTCCATAAATTTAAAATTAAAGGAAGATTTTGACCTAGAGGATATCAGAGAAATTATTGCAAGTACTCCAGGAGCAATATTAGAAGATGATATTGCTAATGAGATTTATCCTATGCCAGCCTTTGCTAGTGGTAAGGACGAAGTATTTGTTGGCAGGATTAGGAGAGATTTCTCAGAGGATAAGAGCCTTAATTTGTGGTGTGTAGCTGATAATATCAGAAAGGGAGCCGCTTTGAATGCTGTGCAACTTGCAGAGCTTATAGTAAAGGATTTGTAAGATAATTCTAAGAATTATATTGATAAGATTTTTACTTTCTTATTAAGAAAAGTAATGCTCTTTGTGGATATAAAGATTAGCTAATTTGATAGGAGAAAAGAAAAAAGGAAGCCATTACTATTTAAGTTTAGGCTTCCAAAATACCATAAAAATCATGATGATTTAATATTTATTTAAGACAAGCTGGCGTATTTAGATTGGAAACTAGGTCGTAGATTGGACCTAAAAATCTAGAGGCGTCAGGTTTTTTTGTCTTTATTAAGTCGATTAATTCAAGCATCCGTACAACTACATACTTATTCAAATAAAAAGCTTGGATTCCGTTAGCTAAAATCGACCTCCTGCCATTTATAACAATATCATCTCTCATATTTGCAAAATATTTTAAAAGGTTTTTCCTATTTTCAATGTCTTCTATCAAACAATCTATCATGGCTATAAGAGATTTAAGGTAGGAATCTTCTAGAGGATTAAAATAAAAATTTATTGTTGATTTTGGACTTAGGATAATATCTTCTCTAATTTTTTTATTATCTTGCGCCTCATAGACTTCAAAATATTTATTCGGATCAAAGTTTTTGAAAAAATTAGGATAAAGTCCATATGGAAAGCTAGAATTTTCTATAGTTGTTTTTAGAAATTCTAACTCTTGGGTCCCGTTATCAAAGGCTGCAATAAAAATTGGAGAGAGGATTACTAAAAGTCTTAACTTCTCATTATCAAGGTCATTTGCCAGGCTTAATGAAAAAGTATCTTCGATTTGACTTTCGCTTTCGGATATTTTTTCAAAACCATAATCATTTGAGACTTGAAAAGAAGTTTTTTTGCCATTTTCAAACTTAGTTAAAATCATTTTATCAGATCAGCAAAGCTGGCCTTGGTTGCTCTTTGCAAATCGGCTGGTTTTATTTTTAAGGAATGGCCAACCTTACCAGCAGAAACCTTGATAAAATCCATATCCTTAGCCTTTTGGTCTATGAAAACAGGGTAGTCTTTTTTTAGGGCGAGTGGGGTTGTAGC
>NZ_CAUPFR010000067.1:0-9716 GCF_963510575.1 uncultured Anaerococcus sp.
GTATTCAGATATCCAAGAAGGTGAATTAAAAGAACTTAATATCATTGTAAAAACTGACGTAAAAGGAACGGTTGATGCTGTAAGCACTTCCCTAACAAAATTATCTAACGAAGAGGTTAAGGTAACAGTAATAGCTGGTGCTGTAGGTGGTATTACAGAATCAGACGTACTTTTAGCCCAAGCATCAAATGCTATTATAATCGGCTTTAACGTAAGACCTACCCAAGGCGCTTTAGAAAGAGCCAAGGATAATAATATAGAAATCAGGACCTACAGCGTAATCTACGAAGCAATCGAAGATGTATCAAAGGCTATAGTAGGTATGCTAGATCCAGAATTTAAGGAAAATGTCCTTGGTAGGGCGGAAGTAAGAGATACCTTCAGGATTCCAGGAGCAGGCACAATCGCAGGTGTCATGGTAACAAGTGGTGTGATTACAAGAAAAGCAAAAATCAGACTCCTTAGGGATAACGTAGTTATCTTTGATGGCGAGATTTCATCAATGAAGAGATTTAAAGATGATGCATCAAAACTCCAATCAGGCTATGAAGGCGGAATCGGACTTGAAAGATACAACGATATTAAGGTAGGCGACGTAATGGAAGCCTATGAAATGGTTGAAACAGAAAGAAGTTTATAGATGAATAAAAAAAGAACAGCGAGGATATCATCTGAGGTCAAAAGGGAAATATCCAAGATAATCATGGATGACCTAAACGACCCAAGATTATCCACAGAAGCCATGGTATCAGTTACAGATGTAGAAGTTACCAACGACTTATCTTACGCTGATATCTATATATCAGTCCTTGGAGACAACAAAACTAAGGATGGAGTAATGGAAGCACTAAACCAAGCCAAGGGTTATATCAAAATCCTAATTGGTGATAGAATGAGACTTAGGTCCATGCCAGAATTTCGCTTTAAATTCGATAATTCAATCGAACATGGTGCCTACATGGACAAGTTAATAGCAGAAACAATTGCAAAGGATAAAAAAGCAAATGAGTCTAGAGAAAATCAGTAAAGAACACTTAGATAAGTTTATAGCAATGGTTGATGAAGCAGAAAATATCGCCATTGCTAGCCACGTGAATCCAGACGGGGACAATCTTGGTTCATCACTAGCCCTAAGAAGGTCATTAGAAAAGTACGGAAAAAAAGTTGAAGTAATTGCTATTGATACAATTGATGATTATTTACAATTTTTACCAGAGCTTGACCACTACAAGGAAGCAAGCCTTGATAAGTACGATTTGTTTATAATCGTGGATTGCTCTGAATTTGATAGGATTGGCAAGGCAACAGAAATCGCCAGAAGGTCTGATAAAACCATAGTCATTGACCACCATGTTGGGGGCAAGATTAACTGTGATTTGAATATGATCTATGAAACCTCACCTGCGACCTGTGAACTAGTTTTTGAGATAATTGATAGGCTAAACCTACCAATGGATAAGACAATTGGCACCCTTTTATTTACTGGCCTATGCACAGACACAGGCAGGTTTATGTATTCAAATGTATCAGAATACACCTTTAGGGCGGCAGGCAGACTAATTACAGACGGAATTGATTATGAAGATATTTACAAAAATCTTTACCAATCCCAACCGGTATCTGTTATGCAATTTCATAATGAAATCATATCTAAGGCAGAATTTTTTGACAAAAAGGCCTTTGCTGTTGCGAGTAAGGCCCAAGTTGAAAAATACGGAGTTCAGATGGGCGATGCAGAATCAATAGTAAATAAACTTAGGGATCTTAGGGAAGTAAACGTCTCTATGATTGTAAAAGAATATGATGATGGCGAATACAAGGTATCTATGAGGAGCAAAACTGCTGATGTAGCAGCTGTTGCCAGAGCTCATGGTGGTGGGGGCCATATCAAAGCAAGTGGATATTCAATCTTTGATGAAAGCCTTGAAGCTGCTTGCCAGAAGGCTCTTGAAGTCTTAAAGGAAATAGATGCTTAAGGGAATCCTTAATATAAACAAAGAAAAGGGCATATCTTCAGCCAGGGTTGTAAGCCTTGTTAGACGTGCCCTTGATATGAAAAAAGTAGGTCACACAGGTACACTTGACCTTGAAGCAAGTGGAGTTTTGCCAATTGTTATAGGCAAGGCTACCAGGGTGTCAGACTACATGATGACCAAGGATAAGGTCTATGAAACCGAGTTGATCCTTGGAGCAAAAACCGATACCCTAGATGCAGCTGGGAAAATTATAGGAAAGAGCGATAAAATTGTCAGTGAGGATAAATTTCTTGAAGTAATGAATACTTTTAAGGGGGAAATAGAGCAAATCCCACCAATGTATTCAGCCCTAAAGGTAAATGGCAAAAAACTTTATGACCTAGCCCGAGATGGCATTGAAATCGAGAGAAAAAGACGAAAAGTTAAGGTTTATGATATAGGGCTTTTAGACTTTGCCTTTCCCAAGGCGATAATTAGGGTGACTTGTTCAAAGGGAACCTATATCAGAACCCTGGTTGACGATTTGGGTGAAAAGCTTGGGACTTTTGCCTATGTAAATGAATTAAAGAGGGTAAGGGTTGGAGATTTTGATATCAAAGATGCTATAAATAGCGAGGATATTTTAGAAATCCCAAAAGAAGCTTTAATAAAAAAACTTTATCCAGTTGACACTGCTCTTAAAGATTTTGAGAAAATTACCCTCGATAAAAAGTATTTAGATTCTTTAGTAAATGGGCAAATCGTAGAAGTAGGTGTAGATTTTGGTAAAATTGTAAGAGTCTACGCTGGAGAAGATTTTGTTGGCCTTGGTAGAAATTATTGTGAGAATAATAAAAAATTCTTAAAAATGGAGAAAGTGTTTTATGAAAGAACAGATAAGAATATATGATTTAAATAGCGACCTACCTGACTTGGAAAAAAAGGTAGTTTCCCTAGGTTATTTTGATGGAGTACACCTAGGCCACCAAAAGTTGATGAAAAGAAATGTAGACTTATCAAAAAAATTCGGTCTAACACCAGCTATTCTCCTTTTTAAAGAAAATACAAAAACAACAGTAAAAGACGAAAAGAGATACCTATCAAGCCTTGAAGATAAGGTGGAAATCCTATCACAGCTTGGAATAAAGACCTTTTGCTTAGTTAATTTTGATGAAAATTTTATGAAGCTTTCGCCTAGAGACTTCATAAAGACAATCATAGCTGAGAAATTAAATGCAAAGATAATTATAGTTGGAGATGATTATCGTTTTGGCTACAAGGCGAGTGGTACAGTTGATACCCTAAGAGAATATGAAGATATTTTCGCCTATAAAACAGATGTAGTTGACCTTGAAATGGAAGATGACCACGGAAAAATTTCATCAGGTCACATTAGGGATCTCATAAGAAATGGAGAAATTGCAAAGGCTAACAAATATCTCGGCAGACCTTATAAAATCCGTGGAAAGGTAGTTCATGGTAAACGCAGGGGCAGGCTTTTAAATTTTCCTACAGCTAATTTGGAGCCAAGTTTTCCCTATGTAATGCCAATAGATGGGGTTTATCTTACCATAACCAACATCAGGGGCAAGGATTATTATGGGCTTACAAATATTGGCTCAAACCCAACCTTTGAAGAAGGCGATGATAAGAAGATAGAGACCTTTATCTTTGACTTTAATCAGTCAATTTATGACGAGAATATCAGTGTAGAATTTATAGAATTTTTAAGACCTGATTACAAATTTGCTTCTGCAGAAGAATTAATCTGCCAAATGGATAAGGATAAGGAAACAGGTCTAGCCTATATTGAAAAATACCTCAAATGATTTGGCAAAACTTCATTTGTGGTGTATAATGATGACGTAGCTTTGCTAGGTATATGAGACCTCGACTAATACATGGCAAAAGCTGAATATACAATACGGAGGAAATTATGAACAAAGTAGAAAAACAAGCAATAATCAAAGAATACCAATTAGACGAGAAAGATTCTGGTTCACCAGAAGTACAAATCGCTATCCTTTCAAAGAGAATAGCTGACTTAACTGAACACTTAAAATCAAATACAAAAGACCATTCTTCAAGACGTGGATTATACAAAATGATCAGACGTAGAAGAGGCATGCTTACTTATTTAAAAGACAATGATATCGATAGATACAGATCAATTGTCGAAAGACTTGGAATAAGAGGTTAATTATTTTGGCGGGGCTTATCCCGCCTTATTTTATATAGGAGAGAGAATGATCAAAAATTACAAATACACTTCAAAAAATGGATACGACTTTGAGGTAACAATTGGCAAGTATGCTGAACAAGCCAACGGTGCCTGCCTTATCCAAAGCGGGGATACTACACTTTTAGTAACTGCAGTTGCTAGCGAAAAACCAAGAGAAGGAATAGATTTCTTCCCACTTATTTGCGATTTCCAAGAAAAACTTTACGCAGTTGGTAAAATCCCTGGAGGTTTCTTAAGAAGAGAAGGCAAGGCAAGCGACGAAGCTACCCTAATTGCTAGACAAATGGATAGACCTCTTAGACCACTTTTCCCAGAAAATTACTATAATGACGTACAAATCATTGCTACAGTCCTATCAATGGATCACGACCACCTTCCAGACCCACTAACAACCATCGGTGCTTCTATAGCCCTTGGTATTTCTGACATTCCATTTGATGGCCCTGTTGGAGCTTGTATGGTAGGAAAAGTTGACGGCAAATTAGTTGTAAATCCAAAGGAAGAAGACAGGAAAAAATCTCAACTTGAACTTACCGTAGCTGGTAAAAAAGGTGCTATCAACATGGTAGAAGCTGGAGCAAATGAGCTTGATGAAAGCGAAATGCTTGAAGCAATGCTTTTAGCCCTTGATGAAATCGGCGACATATCTGACTTTATCCAAACAATCATAGATGATATTGGCCTTCCTAAAAAAGAAGTAGAAGAACACGTTGAAACTGAGCTTGATAGGCTAATTTCAGAAAATTTTGAGGAAGAAATCAAAGCTTCAATTAGAACAACAGATAAGACTGAAAGAGAAGATAACATCTTTAGGATAGAAGAAGCTGCTAAGGAAAAATTCTTAGAAGCTTATCCAGAAAGTGAAGATGAAATCCACAGAAGAATTGATGATATCATGAAAAAAGAAGTCAGAAGGATGATTTCTATTGATAAAATCAGACCAGATGGCAGGGAAATGACAGAAATCAGACCACTTTCTGCAGAGGCAGGCGTACTTCCAAGAGTACATGGTTCTGGGCTTTTCCAAAGAGGTCAAACACAAGTATTATCAATCGTAACACTTGGTTCACCAGCAGATAGCCAATTAATTGATGGTTTAAATATCGAAGATGTAGAAAAAAGATACATGCACCAATACAATTTCCCACCATTCTGTGTAGGAGATATTAGACCACTAAGAGGACCTGGTAGACGTGAAATCGGTCATGGTCACTTAGCTGAAAGAGCACTTGTACCTGTACTTCCAGATGAAAAAGACTTCCCTTACACAATCAGAGTTGTATCTGAAGTTTTATCTTCAAATGGTTCAAGCTCTCAAGCATCAATCTGTGGTTCAACCCTATCTCTAATGGATGCTGGTGTTCCAATTAAAAAGCCGGTTGCAGGTATAGCAATGGGTCTAATCAAGGAAGACGACTCAATTTCTATCCTTACAGACATACAAGGTCTTGAAGACCACCTTGGAGATATGGACTTTAAGGTAGCTGGTACTCGTGATGGTATCACAGCCCTTCAAATGGATATGAAAATATCTGGTATCACAGAAGAAGTTCTTAGACAATCCCTAGCAGATGCAAAAGACGCTAGATTTAGAATCCTAGATGTAATCGAATCTGCTATTGATGCACCAAGAGCAGAATTATCTGAATATGCACCAAGACTATACACAATCGACATCGACCCAGAAAAGGTAAGAGATGTAATAGGTTCTGGTGGAAAGAACATCAACAAGATTATAGACGCCACTGGAGTTAAAATCGAAACAGAAGACGATGGCCACATCACAGTTGCATCTAATGATGGTGCAAGTGGCAAGAAGGCCATAGAAATGATTAGGGCAATTGTAACCGATCCAAAACCAGGCGATGTTTTTGAAGGTACAGTTGTAAGAATTATGAACTTTGGTGCTTTTGTTGAAATTGCAATTGGCAAGGAAGGTCTTCTTCATATCAGCCAAATCGCCCACCACAGGGTAGCCAAGGTAGAAGATGAGCTTAAGATAGGCGATAAGGTCACTGTTAAGGTTACAGAAATCGACAGACAAGGTAGGATTAACCTTTCAAGAAAGGCCCTTCTAGAAAAACCTGAAAAAGCTGAAAGATCTGAAAAGGCTGAAGCTTGGCCAGTAGATGAATCTCCATATAGAAAAGATAATGAATAATCTAAAAGACTGTTACATATTTTGTAGCAGTTTTTTTTATTATTAAATTGACAGCTAAATTAAACTTTTTTTTATTTAATTAATGAGAAAGAATTTTTATTGCATAATTATCAAAGATATGATAATATAAAAATATAAGAAATCGTTATCTCAATTGACGAAATAAGTAAAAGGAGGGAAATCACTCATAATTTCAGCAAGGGGAAGAAATGAGGAAAATAATTGTAAAGGTCCAAAAGTTCGTTATTTATATGATTAGAATAAATGAATCACATGACCTTATAATCTTGCACAAGCATGGAGAAATTTTTCTATTCAATTAATTTTTACAATCATTAGGGAATTAAAATAAGTATTGAAAGAAAATATTTAATGCTATCAATATCGAACAAATACTCTTAAATTTCACTTACATATTTTGGCTGAGTTTAAGGGTGGTATTAAAATAAGAGGTAAAAAATGACAATAAAAAAAGAAAAGATTACAGCGGCTAGGGTTCTAAAGTTTGTGATCCCTTCAGCTATAGGCGTGTTACTTTTAATGACACCCTTTAAAACAGCTGATGGTGGTTCAACTGTAGCAGTATCAGTAATTTCAAAATTTTTAAACCAAACAATAAATTCGATTGTTCGAATCCACTATGTGGCCTTGGCTTGTATTACAATCTCAACCATACTTGCCCTAGCCTATAAGTTTTTTAAACCAGGCTTTATCGAGAAATCTCCTATACTTAAGGAAATCTCAGATATTACTCCTGTTTGGCTTTTTGCAAGGGTTGCAGGTTGCATAATTGGTTATATGACAGCCTTTAAACTTGGACCAGAATTGATTTGGTCAGAAAATACCGGCGGTCTAATCCTATTTGAATTAATCGGTGGACTTTTAACTATATTCTTGGTAGCTGGTTTTATCCTACCATTCCTAACAGAATTCGGTATCCTAGAATTTGTTGGTATTTTCTTATCAAAAATTATGAGACCTGTATTTGAACTACCAGGCCGTTCAGCAGTAGACTGTGTGGCTTCATGGATAGGTGACGGTACCATAGGTGTTGCCCTCACTGCTAAACAATACGAAGAAGGAAACTATACCGAAAAAGAAGCAGCAATTATTTCTACAACTTTCTCAGCGGTATCAATTACTTTCTGTATGGTAGTACTTGAAAATGTAAATATGGTTGACAGATTTGGTTTATTTTACTTTATAGTTGGCGTTTCTGGTATAGTTGCAGCTCTAATTGTGCCACGTATCCCACCTTTATCTGGAAAAAGAGATGTAAGGGCAAAAGAACCTGAAAATCCAAATGAAGAAACAGTTCCAGAGAACTTCACCAGACTAGAATGGGCTACTCAACTTGCAGTTTTAAAGGCAGAAAAGAACTTAAATCTAAAACAATTCCTATTAAACGGTCGTGATACAGTTTTAAGCCTTTGGCTTGGTGTTACACCAGTAATCATGGCAGCAGGAACCCTTGCCCTAGTATTGTCTGAATCAACTCAAATCTTCACTTGGCTTGGTATGCCATTCTTACCAATCCTCAAACTTCTCCAAGTACCAGAAGCAGCTGAGGCAAGTAAGACAATGGTAGTTGGTTTTGCCGACATGGTTGTTCCATCAATCCTTGCCAGCAAGGGCATTACATCACAATTTACCCAATTTGTTGTAGCTGCCATATCTGTAACCCAACTTATCTACATGTCAGAAACAGGAGCAGTTATCCTAGGTTCAAACATCCCAGTAGACCTAAAAGATATCTTCATCCTATTCTTAGAAAGAACTCTAATTACTCTTCCAGTAATAGTAGTTTTAGCTCACTTATTATTCTAAAAATTAATGATTATAACAAATACTCTCTTAAGTCATTATTTGGCTAAGGGAGTATTTTTTTATTAAAAATGTTAAATGATATATTGACAAATTAAAATAATTATTTTAAAATAATAAAAAAAGTAACTATAGTTTTACCATAATTTAATTTGGAGGTTTAAAATGAGAAAAAGATTTGTATTTATGACTATTGTTATTGCTTTTTTATTAGTTCTCACTTCTTGTAGGAGCAGGAAAAAAGAAGACAAGATTGAAATATTTGATTCTAACAATGTAAAAATTGCTGAAACAGAAAAGCAAGAAGAGTTAGATTATTTTAGTAATTTTATAGGGATGAGTGTGGAAAATGTTAATGATAAGAAATTCGATAATTATTTTAAAGAAATACCAGACGATGCAATAAAATCTTATCATTTAATATTTACCAGCAAGGGTAATCACAGTGAAGCTACAAAGATAGATTTCTATATTTATGAAAATTATCCTTATATTACAATGGAGGGAATACCCATGATTACAAGACCATTGACATGGCAACTTTCTAAAGAAGATTTAAAAGAATTTAATGATAAAGTAGAAGATTTAAAAGAATTTAATGATAAAGTAGAAGATTTAAAAGATAAAAGATAAGTTAAAAGTATTAAGAAACAAACCACCCAATGAAATTGATATGCAACAATTTTAACTGTTTTTCCAGTATATATGACGCATACCAAAGACGGGGTGTTTTTTTATATAGAATTTACTGGTGCATTATAGTAAAGATATATAGTTTATTTTTAATGAATTTACCATATAATATAGGGGAGAGGTGTATATGACAAATAGGAACTCTGGGAGAGTGAGAAAGAAGTCGAATCTTAAGTCTCCCAATAAAAGTAAACAAAAGAAATTTAGGGAAAGATCCTTTGATATCAAGACATTTTCTATGGTGGTCATGGTAGCATCTGTCCTAATATTTATATTTATTTTATCATCGAGTACAGGTTTAATCGGCGATGCTTTGTCAAAGTTTTTTGATAGTCTTTTTGGTAAGCTTAGCCTTGCTTTTCCAATTATTTTATTTGCAAGTTTTTATTTAGTTTATAGGGAAAAGTTTAGGGCAAATCTTAGCCGAATGCTTTTAATTTACGGCATATTTTTCTTGACTTTGGCAATTTTATCCAAGGATTATATCAGAAACGAGTTGTCTTGGTCTATTGAATATTCAGCCTTTAAGGGCAGACTAGGTGGAGGTTGGTTTGGAGGCCTTGTTGGGTTTTATGTCTTAAGTTTTATCGGCCATCTTGGTCTTTATATTTTATATGCCAGCCTTATTGGAGCCTTGATTATAAATCTAAGTCCTTATACCTATAAGGAATTTTTTCTAAAATTAAGGGATGGATTAATAATCTTAGGGATTGGAATTAAGCACCTAAGCCAAAAGAGCCTTTTAAAGATTAGGGAAAAAATTGCAGAAAAAAAAGCAAAGAAATTAGAAAACATAGGCAAGGATGAGAAGATTTCAAGCTTAAAGATTAATAATTCTCAA
>NZ_CAUPFR010000068.1:0-9622 GCF_963510575.1 uncultured Anaerococcus sp.
ACCTAATCTTTCTGATATGTTCCCTAACAGATCTTGGAGTGGTATTTAAGCCCCTCTTTTTCATCTCATCTACGATGGCTTCTTTAGAAAGAATTTTAGGCACAGAGTGAATCAAGATTGAACAAATTGTAAGTTCTGACTTAGTTAGGTCAAGGATTTTGTTGCCTACCTTAAAGATACCGTTTGCCTCATCTAAAGTACAAGATCCCATCTCTACCACATCAGCCTTTGATAATTCCTCTACCTTCTTAAAAATATCATCTATAAATTCCTCACGGGTAAAGGAATGAATCACAAAGTCCTTGTCATCAAGTTCCTGCTCATAAGGATTTTTTTGGTATCTTTCTGTTAGGTAGATAACCGGAATGTTCATTTTCTGCTTTATGTATTGGATAAATTGCAAGCACCTGTTGTGGGTCATATCCACCAGGATTAGGTCATAAATACCGCAATCCTTAAACAAGAGCTCGTCAATAGATTCTATTTTTTCTACAACAACCTCATTTTTATCAAAATGAGAATTAATTAGGCCTGATACGCCATTTTCATTTTCTATTGATGCTATTCTCATAATGTCCTCTTTCTACATTATCCTCTGTTAATTATCATATTACTATTATAAAGTAATGTCAATAAGCTTTTTTAATATTTTGCTAAATTTTTATAATAAATAAATGATTCCAGAAAAATATAAAGTGGTTGTTATGACAATATCATGTATGTTTTCGCTTATATGTAGCCATTTCTAATAAAAATTGTCATAATTTTATAAATATTTAAAACAAATAAAAAAAAACAAATTGTCTTTACTCGCATAAATTTATGCCACTAGTAAGATTATATATTAACAAATTATCAAAGATGTGTCAAGAAAAAAAGCCCAAACCCTAGGCGTGCCAGGGTCTGGGAAAAATTTTAAAATTTTATAGGTAGTATTTTTTGATTACGTTTAGTTCGTCGTCTAGTTCGTAAACGAGTGGTTGACCTGTTGGGATTTCTAAGTCCATGATATCATCATCAGAAATCTTTTCTAAGTGTTTTGCAAGTGCTCTTAGGCTGTTACCGTGAGCTGCTACTAGGACTGTTTCACCTTCAAGTAGTTCTGGAGCTATGCAATCAAAATAATATGGTAGTACTCTTTCAAGAGTTACTTTGAGGTT
The DNA here is from genome assembly GCF_963510575.1 of uncultured Anaerococcus sp. Taxonomy (GTDB): domain Bacteria; phylum Bacillota; class Clostridia; order Tissierellales; family Peptoniphilaceae; genus Anaerococcus. Next base: position 1,161 of record NZ_CAUPFR010000068.1, read on the forward strand.
TTCAGCACCTGGGATAACATCTTTTGGAAGGTGGGCAAACATTGGTAAATGTGCTTGTTTTTCCTTTTCTTCTTCAGAAATTTCTGGTGGAAGTGTATCGTAAGATCTTCTCCAAATGTGAACTTGTTCATCACCGTATTTTTCAGCTGTTTCTGCCTTGTTTAGGCCTTGAAGAGCACCGTAGTGTCTTTCGTTAAGTCTGTAAGTTTTGCTTTGTGGAACATACATTTGGTCAGAATATTCAAGAACAAAGTTACAAGTCTTGATAGCTCTTTTTAGAACAGATGTGTGAGCGTGGTCAAATCTAATACCAGCTTCTTTAATCTTTCTACCAGCTTCTTTGGCTTCTTCTACACCTTTTTCAGAAAGGTCTACATCTACCCAACCTGTAAACTTGTTAGCTAGGTTCCATTCGCTTTGTCCGTGTCTTACTAATACTAATTTTTTTGTCATTATCTTCTCCTAAGTTTTTCAAAAGCTTCGTTTTCTTCTTGTTTTGCTTTTATAGCTTCATTCCTATTTTCATCTAAACTGTCAATCCAGTTTAGGGCCTTGGCTGTGCCTTTAATCACACATTCCTGTGGGGAATCAGCAATTTTAGCCCTAATTTGAAACTTCTCTTCTATCCTATCTTTTAGACCAATTGTGAAAGCTGCTCCACCAGTTAAAATAATTTCCCTATCGAAAATATCTGAAGCAAGCTCTGGAGGAGTCACCTCGAGAACCTTCTTAACCCCTTCCACAATCTTGTCAATCTCACCCCTAAGGCAATCCTTAATCTCTGATACTGGTATATAAACCTTGGCAGGAAGAGCATTTGTAATACTCCTACCCTTAACCTCAAAAGAATCATCAAGGGTAAGGTAAGAAGCTTGCTCCTTAATTGATTCAGCAGAAGTATCCCCAATCAAAAGCCCATAACGGCTCCTGATAAAATCCTTGATAATCCTATCAAAAGACCTACCTGCAGCATCAACCGACCTAGAAGCGATGATTTGGCCCATAGAAATAACTGCTATATCACAAGTTCCACCACCAATATCAACAACCATAGACCCCTTAGGATCTGTAATATCAATCCCTGCCCCAAGTGCGGCTGAGAGAGGCTCTTCGATAAGGTAGGTCCTATGAGCACCAGCATTTTCAGCAGCTTGGATAACAGCACGCTTTTCCACCTGGGTAGACCTAGCTGGCACACAAATTAAAAGGTCTGGCTTAAAAAGAGACTTCTTTACAGATTTTTTAAGGAAATAATCAAGCATCCTTTCAGTTGCCTTAAAATCTGCAATCACACCTGCTTTCATAGGTGTAATACAAGCAACATTTCCAGAAGCCCTGCCAATAAGCTTCTTGGCATCACTGCCAACAGCAAGGATTTCGTCAGATAGGACATCAACGGCTATGACAGACGGTTCATTTAATACTATTCCTTTGTTATTAACAAAAACAAGCACACTTGCTGTACCAAGGTCTATCGCAACCGACCTTCTAAATCTTGACATCTTAATTCCTTTTCTATTATTACTTTTACTTAGGCACTGGGCCTTTTTTTGCTAGGCACTATGCCTTTTCGCTCGGCACTGGGCCTTAAAATTTTTTGCATTAGGCATTTGGCCTTATAATTATATTATATTACTTTTTGTGAAATATTAAACTATAAATCTTATTTTATCCAAGATAAATTATTTTTTTCTTTTTTTATCCGATATTAACTGTATCTTAATAATAATCTAGGTCATTTACATGACCTCTCCGTTCATAGGGGGAACCCAAGGATTTTTTCACTAAGTGAGTCTATTATTCCAGGAATATTATCTTTTTTTCTTCAATCCGAGATTGAATCATCTTTTTTGTTAATCCGAGATTAACTATATCTTATATATTATTTCAGTCATCGACATGACTGCTCCGTAAAAAGGAGGAGGCCCAAGATGGGACTTTCTTATCCAATATAAATTATTATTTTATCTTTTAAATTATTATTTTATTTACTATTGAATCTTCGTATCTGGGGGAACCCCAAGGGGGCTTTCCGCATGCCCCCTCATCGGGTTCCCCCAGCCCCCCCTTTCCGTTTCACCCCCGAGCGGCTCCTTAAGCGGAGTGCGAAAATAGAAGCTTGCTAATCGCAAGCTTTTTTTAGTAGAGAGAATTACCTTGTATAAGATTACGTATATCCCCTCTGATTTCTAATATTCAAGCCCCTAAAAACTGATAACTCGGCTTCGCCTCAAACAATCAGTTTTCTTAACGGGGCTTTCTATTAGAAATCATTGCCCGATAAAAAAGAGAATTAGTTTCGAAGTTCCAGATTTTGCTGGGCTCGTTTGGTTTTCGCCAAACTTTGCTAAATTAGCGTTTATTTTTCTGCCTGTTAAATTTTTTTCAATTTTATTTTACTTAATTTGATTTTTATTTTATAATATTACTTGTAAATTAATGATCTATGGGAGCTATGTGCTGAGAGGAAGTTTTGACTTCGACCATTTATACCGGTCAGGGTAATGCCTGCAAGGGATGAAGCATGTTTATACTCCTATAAAATTTTAGGAGGTTTTTTTAATTTATGAAATTTAAGACACAGATGGAAGCTGCAAAACATGGTTTTGTGACTGAAGAGATGAAGATTGTTGCTGAGAAGGAGAATGTTTCTTGCGAATATTTGGTAGATAAGATTGCCAAGGGCGAAATTGTTATTCCTAGAAATAAGAACCACCATTCTATTTCACCAGAGGGTATTGGTACAGGTCTTAGGACTAAAATCAATGTGAATCTAGGTATTTCCAAGGACTTAAATGACCTTGACTTGGAGATGGAAAAGGTTGATATGGCTCTTCAGATGGGGGCTGAATCCATTATGGATTTGTCAAACTATGGTAAAACCCAAGATTTCAGGAAAAGACTTATTGAAAAATCAACAGCCATGGTTGGTACTGTGCCTATGTATGATGCTGTAGGATTTTTGGATAAGGGCCTATCTTACATAAAGGCTAAGGAATTTTTAGACGTAGTTAGAAACCACGCAGAAAATGGGGTAGACTTTGTTACTATCCATTGTGGTATAAATAGGGCCAATGCTGAAATCTTTATGAGAAATAGGAGGGTAAACGAAATAGTATCCCGTGGTGGTTCTCTCTTATTTGGTTGGATGTATATGAATAACCAGGAAAATCCTTTCTACGAATATTTCGATGAACTTTTGGATATCCTAAGGGAGTATGACGTGACCCTTTCTTTGGGAGATTCCCTAAGACCAGGTGGTATCAACGATGCAACAGATCCTTCACAAATAGCTGAGCTTATCACCCTAGGCGAGCTTACCAAGAGAGCTTGGGAAAAGGACGTTCAAGTTATCATAGAAGGTCCAGGCCACGTTCCAATTGACGATATAGAAACAAATGTAAGGCTTGAGAAAAAACTCTGCCACAAGGCTCCTTTTTATGTCCTAGGACCTCTTGTTACAGACATAGCTCCAGGCTACGACCACATAACTGCAGCCATTGGTGGAGCCATAGCAGCAAGCCACGGTGCTGACTTTTTATGCTATGTTACACCAGCAGAACACTTAAGACTTCCTGATGTAAATGACGTAAAAGAAGGTATAGTCGCAAGCAAAATAGCAGCCCATGCTGGCGATATAGCTAAACTTAAGGATGCTAGAAATATTGACCTTGAAATGAGCAAGAGAAGGCAAAAACTAGACTGGAATGGTATGTTTGAGCTTGCCATGGACCCAGAAAAATGCAGGACCTACAGAGCTTCTTCCCAACCAGAAGAAAAGGAAACATGCACTATGTGTGGGGCAATGTGTTCTGTTAGGAATATGAACCTAATTTTGGAAGGTAAGGATATAGTTTTATAAAATACAAAAAAATCGTCCTCTAATCAGATAAGTCTGATGGGGACGATTTTTTATTTGCTCTTAAATTTTAAATATTATTGTAAAGAAAATTTACAAGCTTTTTCTACTTAATATTTTTTTAAATCTTCTACCTTATCCAAGCCTTCCCAAGTAAATTCAGCTTCTGTCCTACCAAAGTGGCCGTAGGCTGCGGTTTTTTTGTAGATTGGGCGTCTTAGGTCAAGCTTATCTATGATTGCTTGTGGCCTAAAGTCGAAGTTTTCTTCTATGATTTGTTTTAATTTCTCATCGTCATATTTACCTGTGCCGAAACTGTCGACGAAGATTGATAGAGGTCTTGCTACTCCAATAGCATAGGATACTCCGATTTCTAATTTTTTTGCAAGACCTGCTGCTACCATATTTTTGGCAGCGTACCTTGCCATGTAGGCTGCTGACCTGTCTACCTTTGTTGGGTCCTTGCCAGAAAATGCTCCGCCACCTGCCTTAGAATAGCCACCGTAGGAGTCTACGATTATCTTTCTACCAGTAAGACCAGAATCTCCCTTTGGGCCACCGATTACGAATTTGCCTGTTGGGTTTACAAAGATTTTGGTTTTATCATCAAGTAATTTTGCTGGTACTACTTCTTTGATGACTTTTTCTATTATATCTTGGCGGATTTGATCCATTGGGATTCCGTCTTTGTGTTGGGTTGAAATTACGATTGAATCAAGCCTTACCAGTTTATCATCATCGTATTCAACAGTCACAAGACTCTTGCCATCTGGTCTAATGTAGTCAATTATGCCTTCCTTGCGGGCTGTGGCTAGTCTTTTTGCCAAATCTTGGGCAAGTTTTACTGACATTGGCAAATATACTTCTGTTTCATCATCTGCATAGCCAAAAACCATGCCTTGGTCACCTGCCCCGATTTTATCGTAGTCGTCATGGCTATCCTCGTATTCGCTTGCCTTGTCAACTCCCTGGGCAATATCTGGTGATTGGCTATTTATTGATGTTAAAACCGCCACGTTTTCGTAGTCAAAACCAAGACTTGGGTCAGAATATCCGATTTCTCTAATAGTTTCTCTTACAATTTCTTCTATTGGTACATAGGCTTCAGTGGTCATTTCACCTACAACTAGGACCAGGCCTGTAGTTGTGATACATTCTGCTGCCACTCTAGCTTTTGGGTCTTCTTTTAGGCAGGCATCCAGAATTGCATCTGAAATTTGGTCGCAGACCTTGTCTGGATGGCCTTCAGTTACTGATTCGCTTGTAATAAATTTACGCATTTATTTCCTCCAAATATACTATGGCTCTTGCTTCTATCCCTTCGCCTCTGCCAGTGAAACCTAATTTTTCGCTGGTAGATGCCTTTACTGACACATTTGCCTGGTCAGTTTTAAGGTGAGAGGCAAGTAAGTTTACAATTTCTTCTCTTTTTGGGGCGACTTTTGGCATTTCACAGATGACAACAGAGTCGAGGTTGCCAATTTTGTAGCCCTTTTCAAACATTTTCTCCACCACCCTATCCAAAAGGTCTATCGAATAAATATCCTTGTAGACTGGGTCTGTATCCGGGAAAAGATTACCAATATCAGGCAGAGCAAGGGCTCCCAAAATCGCATCCATAATGGCGTGGGTTAGGACATCTGCATCAGAATGGCCCAAGAGTCCTAAATCGTAGTCAAATTTTACCCCGCCAAGAATCAAGTCCCTATCTTTTACTAATTTATGCACATCGTAGCCGATTCCTACTCTCATTTTTCCCCCTTTATAAATGCCTTGGCAAAGATTATATCTTCTGCTGTCGTTATCTTTATGTTGGAATATTCACCTTCGACCACCTTGACAGGCTCATTTCTATCAAAAAATTCAAACAATTGGCTATCGTCAGTGATTTTCGCCTCTGATTTGAAATATTTTTGGTAGAGTTTTTTTATTAGCCTAGTGTCAAAGGCCTGTGGAGTTTGGATATTGTAGACAAATTCCCTATTTGGGGTGAAGTCTACCTCCCCATTTTCATTTACAACCTTGATTGTATCCTTGGATTTAGTTGCAGTTATGGCTGCCTTGTAGGCTTCCATTTGCTCTAAAACTCTCAAAAAAAGACCCCTAGATGCAAATGGTCTTACACCGTCATGGTTTAAAACCAAGTCAGAATCAGGATTTAGGGCAGATAGACCCTTGTAGGTTGACTCTTCCCTAGAAGCTCCACCTTGGACCATTTTTATTCTAGGATCTCTAAAAAGACATAAAATCTCAGTCGCAAGGGGAAAATCTTCCTCCCTTGCAACCAAGATTATCTCATCAAATTCTTCTATGCTTGTTACAGTTTCAAGACTTAATTCCAAAACCTTCTTCGTTCCTACTTCTAGGTAGGGTTTGTTTATATCCATACCCATCCTAGTTCCAGAACCTGCTGCAGTTATTACCGCTGATAAAAATTTTCCCTTATACATCTTCTGCCCTTACAAAAATCATCCTGCCTGCTGAGGTCTGAAGTACTGATGTGACCTTGGCTTTGATGGTCTGATCAATTAGATCTTGGCCATCTTCAACTACAACCATAGTCCCATCTTCAAGGTAACCAACTCCTTGGTTTTTGCCCTTGCCTTTTTTAATGACTTCTATTTCCATCCTCTCGCCCGGGATTACCACAGGTTTTAGGGAGTTTGCCAGGTCATTGATATTTAAAATCGGGATGCCTTGGACATCTGCAACCTTGTTTAGGTTGTAATCATTGGTAAAGACCTTGGCTCCTAAGTCTAGGGCAAGCTTTAATAATTTGGCATCAACTTCCTTGATATCCTTATAATCCTTATCTAGGACTGTAAGTTTGATTTTATCAGATTCCTTAATTTTATTTATTATATCAAGACCACGCCTACCCCTTTCTCTTTTGAGATCGTCTGGGGAATCGGCTATGTGTTGGAGTTCCTCTAGGACAAATTCTGTCACAATAAGTTCTCCTTCGAGAAAGTCTGTATTTATGATATCCAAAATCCTGCCGTCTATGATTACTGATGTATCAAGGACTTTTGGACTTGCTGTAAGGTTTGACCTATCAAAAAATTCTCCGCCGTCTTTTTTTATCTCCCTGGACCTAGTCAGGAGGGCTAAAAGATCATCTGAATTTTTGTAGGCTAGTTTCCAACCTAAATAACCAAAACCAATATATAATAAAATAGATAATAGCACAAAAAATGAATTTCCCATAAATGGTAGGGATAGTTTGGTAAGTGGTGTGGATACTAGGGTTGCTATCAAAAATCCTAAGATGATGCCGATTACGCCTATGACTAGGTTGGCAGCAGGCAATTTGCTGATTTTCTTTTCAAATATCGACAGACTCACGGCAGCACGTCTGGATATAGGATCTGTTGCAAAATAAAAAATTATTGCAAATAGAGCTGATGATATGACTTTTGCCCACAGAAGTAATTTGCCGCTATCAGGGACTAGCCCAAAAGCGGCGTTAACTATTCCGAAGACTACTATGCCAAGAACAGCTCCGATTAGTATAAAAACTAATCTGATTACTCTTTTCATAAAATCTCCTTATATTAATAGACTATAAACCAATAGATTCGTCTATCATTTTCTCTGCTTCTTCTTTTTCTAGAGAACCTGCCATGACAAGCTCACTAGCAAGGATACGCCTTGCCCTATTTAGAAGTTTTTTCTCAGTTGTTGAAAGTCCTTTGTCACTATCTAGTATAGCTAGATTTCTAACCATTTTTGCTATTTCAAAGATATCGCCAGTCTTTAAAATTTCTTGGTTGTCCCTATATCTCTTGGTCCAATTAGAATTCATTTCAGTTGGCTTGTCGTCAAGGATAGCTAGGACTTCTAATCCTTCTTCCTTGCTGATAATAAATCTAATATTAGCATCTTTCATGTTATCCGCAGGAATTGATATGTCCATCTCGCCTATAGGCATTTTTAGGATGTAATACTCTCTTTCCTCACCCATAAACTCAATCTTTTCAACTGCATCAATAACCCCTGCACCGTGCATTGGATAAACTATCTTGTCGCCTACTTTAAACATCATAACCTCCTAGGTTTTCCCACTTATATTATACCATAACTTTGAGATTACGCTTATGCTAATCGTTTACTATATCACATTAGAAGTGATATTTCAATCAATTATGCCAGTTTTCATGTTTATTCTTTTGCCGATTACTTCTATCGTACAGTCAGTAGTCTTGCCTCCAAATTCTCCATCAAGAGACCAAGAAACTTCTTTTTCGGTTTTTATCCTTATTTTTTTGACCTGCCTTTGGATTACCAAATCGCTAGATTCGCCAGTTGTTAAGGACTGGATAATCTTATTAAGATCAACTATAGATTCTGGTTTTTTGACCAGAGTCACTTCAAAAACTCCATCAGTAAGGCCAACCTTGTCGTCAAAGAGGTTAAAACCACCAACTGAGACAGAATTTGAAACCATGAAGTGGATAAAATCTCCCCTCACAAGTTCATCGTCAAATTCAATTTCTGCCTGGTAGGAATCCATAGATTGGATTGGCAAAAGTTTTTTGATGCCTTCCACTATATAGGCAGAGCGACCAATTATAATTTAGACATCCAGCTCGGTTGAAAAAGA
>NZ_CAUPFR010000069.1:0-9614 GCF_963510575.1 uncultured Anaerococcus sp.
ATTCATCCCAGATATTCTTATCCCATATTTCTATGGTAGTATTATTGCCAATCAAAATGGCCTCATCTGAGATACCAGCATAGTCCTTCAAAGATTTGTTAATCAAAATCCTACCTTGTTTATCAAGATTGACTTTGACAGTGGATGAGAAAAATAGCCTCTTTATGGCACGATTTTTCTTATTTTCGTAAACTAGTTGGTCAAGGGAAGCGGATCTTTTCTGGAATTCTTCCTCAGTATAAACTATCAAGGACTTTTCTGGGCCCTTGGTGAGGTAAAAATATCCATCAAGTTCTTCTCTAAAGTCGCTAGGCATCATTATTCTGTTTTTATTATCCAATTTGTGGATGTATTCACCTAGAAACATTATTTACCACCTTTTACCACTATCTTCCACTTCATCTTTATTTTATCCTATTTACTAAAAAAAAGCAAACAAAAAGACCAGTTTTAAAAACTGGTCGGATTCCTATTTGAATCTGATGATTCTCTCTTGTTTTTCTTTTTTATTATCCTTATAAAAATGTGGTGGGAGATTTTCCCTTTTAGCATAGATTAATAAAGTAATTCCCACTACCATAAATACTATTGATACTAGTTGTGCAGTCCTTAGGCCAAAGACATAGAGTGAATCAGTCCTCAAACCTTCTACAAAAAATCTTAAAATCCCATAGGCTAGAAAATATATACCTGAAATGAAACCCTTGGATGGATTTTTATACCTATATAGGACTAAGAATAAAAATATCAAAAAATCTCCAAGTGATTCATAGAAAAAGGTTGGGTGAACCTTGACCCCATCTATGATAATTCCCCAAGGCAAATCTGTTGGATATCCATGGGCTTCGGCGTTGGTAAAGTTTCCCCAACGTCCAACTGCTTGGGCAAAAACAAGGGAAGGAGATAAGATATCTGTAAGGTCAACCATAGGTATATCCCTGACCTTACTAAAAATGTAAAGGGCAATTAAGCCAAAGATAATGCCACCTTGGATGGCAAGACCTCCTCCCCTGATATCTATGATTTCATTTGGGTGAGCCCCGTAGTAGTCCCATTCAAAAATCACATACCAAAGCCTAGCACCGATAACTCCTACAGGAAGGATAGTAAAGAGGATATCGTCAACTATATCTCCCTTATAACCCCTTCTTTCAAATTCTTTTTTTGCAAAAATCGAAGAAACTAGGATGCCTGCTACAATAATTATCCCATACCAATAGACATCCATGCCAAAGATAGAAAAGGCAACCCTATCTATATTAAATTCCATCCTAGTCCTCGCTTGGGCTTGCCCAGTTGTTGTAGACCTCTTGGATATCATCATTATCTTCAAGAGCATCTATTAATTTGTTAAGTTTTTCGTGGTGGGAAGGGTCAACTTCTATCTCATTTGCAAGGTAGGAAATATTTGCTCTTTCAATCTTATAACCCATTTCCCTAAGCTTATCAAGGGTGTTGTTAAAGTCATTTACTTCTGTTAGGGCTTCAAAATATCCTTCTTCAAGGTCATCTACATCACTTGCACCAGCTTCTAAGGCATCCATCATAAAGTCGTCAAAGTTCTTGCCTTCACCATTTACAATGATTTCTCCTTTTTTCTCAAAGAGGAACATTACTGATCCATCTGTACCGAGATTACCGCCAAATTTGTCAAAGATATGTCTAACATCTGGTGCAGTCCTATTTTTATTATCAGTTAGGCAATCAACTATAAAGGCTACCCCACCTGGGCCGTAGCCTTCGTAGATTAATCTTTCAAAATTATCTCCACCTGCTGCACCACTTGCTTTCTTGATGGCTCTTTCTATATTATCATTTGGCATATTATCTGCCTTAGCCATTTCTATTGCAGTTTTAAGGCTGGCATTGTATTCAGGATCAAGTCCACCTTCCCTAGCAGCTACTGTGATATTCCTAGCGTGTTTGGTGAAGATTTTACCTTTTTTAGCATCTTCACTACCTTTTTTATTTTTAATTTTACTCCACTTATTATGTCCAGACATTATTTACTCCTTGTCTCATAGAGCATCAGCTCTTCTTTTTTATTTATTATTATATTCGCACTTGTCATATTTATTAGGTCTTTAGAAAACTTTTCGTACCTGTCAGCTCTTACATAAAGTTCAATCTTTACTTCATCTGTATAAGTTTTTTCGATTACCTGGTACTTTTCTTCATTAAGATAATTTTCGATTTGACCTAAAATATTATAAGACAAAATTAATTCTACTCTCAAATAGTCTCTCTTGTAAAGGGCATTTGGTCCAACTGTATCAGCTACCCCCTTGGTGTAGGCACGGATTAAACCACCCTTACCTAAAAGTTTTCCTCCAAAATACCTGGTTACAACCACAGCCACATTTGTCACTTGCTCTTTTTCAAGAACTGATAACATAGGAAGTCCTGCAGAGCCTTGGGGTTCACCATCGTCATTGTATCTTTTTATGACAGGCGTTTTGTTTATAATATAGGCTGTGCAGTTGTGGGTTGCATCCTTATATTTTTCCCTAATTTCTTCGATAAATCCTATGGCTTCCTCTTCACTTTCAACGTGTTTAGCAGTAGTGATAAAGACCGATTTTTCCACCTCAAATTCGGAAACTTCCGTTCCTTTTATTGTCTTATAGTCATTTGTCGATATAGGATTCATACTTACCATAGTCTCCCTTATTTATCTCAAGCTTAATTATAGTACCCTTATTATCATAATCAGTTTTTATGATATCGTAATTGGTCATAAAATAATCTAAGACCTTGCCATCAGAAAAAGGAATATGCATACTTACTTCCCTATATTCCTCTTTTATGACCTTGACTATCTCATTTTTTAAATTTTCTAGATCAGCATCGTTCTTGGCTGAGATGAAAATTCTCTCGTAGTCTCTTTTATATAAAGAAGCTGGTGTGGAACTTTCAACCTTGTCCATTTTATTGAAAACATAAATTATTTGCTTACCATCTAGGTCAATTTCATCTAAGGACTTATCTATAGTCGCAATTTGCCCGTCAATATTGTGGCTAGCATCAATTACGATTAAAAGCATATCGGCAAACTTGATTTCCTCTAGGGTTGTAAGGAAGGAATCATTTAATTCCTTGGAAAGATTGTCGATAAAACCTACTGTATCAGTTAAGGTGACTTTTGTATTTGAAAAATCAAGGCGTCTTGTAGATGTATCCAGGGTTGCAAAGAGAAGGTCATCAGAATAAACATATTTTTCCGACCCAAATAATCTCATCATCCCATTTAAAATCGTTGACTTTCCAGCATTGGTATAGCCCACAAGGGAAATGTTAAAAATATTATCCCTAGATTTACGGTTGATTCTCTTGGTTTTTTCTATATCCTTAAGGGCCTTTTCTAAAGATCTAATATCTCTTTCTATAGCCCTCCTATCGGTTTCAAGCATGGTTTCACCAGGTCCTCTGGTACCAATTCCACCTGCCTGACGTGACAAATAAGCAAACCACTTATTAATCCTTGGTAGTTGGTATTTTAGCTGAGCAAGTTTTATTTTAAGCCTTGCTTCCTTGGTGTGGGCCCTTTGGGCAAAAATATCTAAAATTAAAGATGTCCAGTCAACAACCTTGAGTTTTAGCTCTTCTTCGAGGTTATATAATTGACTGGCTGATAATTCCACATCAAATATTATGGTTTTCACTTCTAATTTATCTGCTAAATCCCTAATTTCTTCGAGTTTTCCCTTGCCTATATAAAATCTTGGGTTGACCTTGGTCACCACTTGGCTTACAAAGGCAACAGACTTACCTCCCGCTGTATTAATCAGGGATTCTAATTCATATATTTTAATTTCTTCGTTATCATCCTTGGATAGGACATTTACTTGTATAACTTCTTGCATAAAAATCCTTTCCCAAATATTATACTTTTATCTAAAATTTAATAAAGGATGGAAGTTCCCCGCAAAAAATGATAAAATAGAAGTAAGTATAAATTTTAAAATCATACGGAGGCCACATGACTAAAAAAATATCCGCTATTATAATAAAAACCCTACTTATAGTTATACTTTTTTTAGGGTCTATTATGATAGCTTTTGCTGGCATAACAGGAGGAGCTATCCTTGAAGTTATGAAGACTGCACCAGATATAGATGCAGATGCAATCAAATACGAAATGAGCCAAAATTCGACTGTTGTTGACGAAGACGGCAATGAAGTTGATGCCATAGCAACCAGTCAATATAGAGAAATAGTTTCCTACGACCAAATACCAGATAATCTTAAGAACGCCTTTGTAGCTGTAGAAGATGAAAGATTTTATGATCACAAGGGTATAGATGTTATTTCTATAGTAGGGTCTTTATTTGAAAACCTAAGGGCTGGTGGCATTGTAAGGGGTGGGTCAACAATTACCCAACAACTTGCAAGAAATACCTACCTTACAAACGACCAAACCTACCAGAGAAAAATAAAGGAAATTTATCTCGCCCTAGAAATTGAAGACCACCTAACAAAAGAAGAAATCCTCGGAGCTTACCTAAATAGGGTCTTTATGGGCCAAAACTCCTACGGAGTCCAAGCGGCAGCCAACACTTATTTTAACAAAGATGTCAAGGATTTAAACCTTGCCCAATGTGCAGCCCTTGCTGGTATAGTCCAGTCCCCATCTGAATATTCCCTATATAAGTCAATCAAAACCAGTGAAATAACTGATGAAAAAGTTTTAGGCGAATTTTCTATTGATGGAACAAAATATTCTGCAGTTTTCAATGATGCACCATTAAAACGTGAAAATTACGTCCTCGATAAGATGTATGAACTCGGCTATATAAGTGAAACTGAACTAAAAGAAGCAAAATCATTTGATATAGCAAAATCAATAGAACCCGCAGAAAGAGCCAACACTGAAATCACATCTTATTTCAATTCCCTACTAGAAAAGCAGGTAGTAGCCAAACTCATGGAAACACAAGACATGAGCGAAAACCAAGCCTGGGATAGGCTTTACTATGGTGGACTCAAAATAACAACTACCCTAGATCAGAAAATGCAAAAAAATCTTGAAGATATTTATGCAGATTTCTCATCCTACCTAATGGGCAACACATCAGGTTGGAACACTGCTCCCCTATTGGATATGAAATATGACAAGTGGGGCAACATAATAAATTCAGATGGCAAGGTGCTTTATTTCTCAAAGGGTAATTTCCTAAACGAAAATAACGACATAAGGCTATCAGCAAATGATGCCCACAAAGATGATAAGGGAAATATAGTCCTAACAACAAGCAAGGCCTACCTTGACCAAACCAAACTTGTTTTTAGAAACTATTATTCCCTAGATCCTGAAAATAAAAACCTAAGAACCCACAGGGCTGGTTTTGTAGACCTAGCCACAAATAAGAATATTTATTTAGATGATAAAGACAATATTGTTATAGCAAAATCTTTCTTAGACGAAAACAAAAACTTCATAAAATCCTACCAAGACGGAACATTTTCAATAAGCAAGGATTATTACGACTTGGACCTAGAAGGTGTTATCCAACCTCAGTCATCAACTGTAATAATCGACCACAAGACAGGTCATATCAAGGCTCTCATGGGTGGACGTGACCAAAAAGGACAGAGAATCCTAGACAGGGCCTCATCTGTACCACGCCAACCAGGTTCATCAATCAAACCACTTGCAACCTACACTCCTGCCCTAGATAACGGCTTTAACCTAGCGACAGGTGTTGACGATGTACCATTTATGATGAATGAAGAAGGCAAACCATGGCCAAGCAACGTCTACGGCTACTATATGGGAGTTAAACCTATAAGAGAAGCCCTCAAGCTATCCATAAACACAATCGCCGTTAGAACCCTTGACAAGGTGGGAATTGACGTTTCCCTAAAATACCTCAAAAACTTTGGCATAATCAAAGAAGACGGCAAGGATAATTTTGTAACCAGCGATGAAGATAAGGATAAAAATGACGAAAACCTCGCAGCCATGGGTCTAGGTGCCATGACCAAGGGACTTACAGCCCTAGATATGACAGGGGCCTATGCGGCACTTGCCAATGGTGGAAAATATATAGAACCACTCACATTCTCAAAAATAGTTGATTCAACAGGTAAGGTTCTATTTGATGACAAGGATAAAATTACCCACGAAGTAACAAGTCCAGAAACAGCTTATCAGATAACCTCAGCCCTCCAAGATGCAGGTAAGTCTTACAAAAATATCTTCTTAAAAGGAATAGACTTCGCTACAAAAACTGGTACAACAGATGATTACAACGACTTTTGGTGTATGGGCTATACACCTTATTACACAGTTGGAATCTGGATGGGATGTGATAACCAAAATATTTCCCTAACAGGATCATCTGCAGGACGAGCTGCCCTTATGTGGAATGTCATAAACAATAAAATCCTTGAAGGCTATAAGGCAGCCAACTTTGTAAAACCAAAAGGAATTGTGTCTATGGAAGTTGATACCATGAGTGGTATGCTCCCAACAGATGCTTCCCTAGCTGACCCAAGATGAACAGTAATTACATAAATCTTTGTACCAAAAAATAAACCAACCAAAGAAGACGATGTTCACGAATGGGCAACTGTCGACTCTAGAAACAACCTCCTAGCAAGCGACATGACGCCAGAAGGATTTATAGTAACAAGGTCCTTTATAAATCCAAAGTCCAACTATGACCCTACAAAATTCGCCAACACCTATCCAAAAGACTGGAATCAAAGACTTCCTAAGGCTTACTCAAATCTTGGGGAAGAAGAAGAGAAAGACGAAGAGGAAGATGAAGAAGAAAAAGAAGACGGAGAAAAAACCGAAAAAGAAAAGGACGAAAAACCAAAAGCCGAGAAAAAAGAACCTAAGGCTGAAGAAGAAGTCCCAGAAGATCCAGAACCATAAATTAAAAGGGAGTGCAATACGCACTCTCTTTTTTAGTATGAAAATCAAAGATTATCCCGATATTCCAAAGCTCATAAATTTTCCAATCAAAAAAGCCAGGCAAGGCCTGACTCTATTTCTTACGATTTTGGATTAATCCTAGGATGAATAATAAAATTACTGCACCTACTACGGCTGAAATTATTTGAGAGAACTTGCCTCCCATATAGTTTCCAAGTAGCCAGTTACCAAGGTAACCACCTAGCACACCTGTAAATATATTTGCAATTCCGCCCATCTCGGCGTCTCTTTTCATTATTCTACTTGCTATCCATCCAGCAAGGGCTCCTATAATTAATGTCCATATAAATCCTAAATTTCCCATATTATCTCCTTTTCTTTTCTTCTCTCTTCCTTATATTTATTCCCAATTTTCCAAACTTTAAACATTAAATAAAATATAAGGCGAAATATAGCTCGATAAAGGTATAATATTTGTGGAAGGTGAACTATGGAAAAGATTAAAATTTTAATAATAGAAGATGAAGAAAGTATAAATAATATTGTTAAGTCCTACCTAGTCAAAGAAGGCTATGAAGTTTACCAAGCCTTTGATGGTGAAGAGGGTCTAAAGAAATTTTTATCAGAGGATATAGACTTAGTTATCCTAGACCTCATGCTACCTAAAATACTTGGCGAGGATGTGATTAAAGAAATAAGAAATAGGTCTGAAGTCCCTGTTATCATGCTATCTGCTAAGGTAGAAGAAGATGATAAGGTCACAGGCTTAAGGCTTGGTGCCGATGATTATATTACCAAGCCATTTTCTGCTAGGGAACTAATTGAGAGAATAAAAGCTATTTTAAGACGAATTGAAAAATACAATATACCTAGGGCAGACCTCATAAAAACCCTTGACGGCAGGCTTGAGATGGACCTTGAATACAACAGGTTCTTTAAGGATGGAGTAGAAATTTACCTTACAAAAAATGAATTTTCTATTCTAAAAACCCTATTTTCAAATCCTAACAAGATTTATACCAGGGATGAGATTATAGAAATTACCTTTGGTTATGATTACGATGCCTATGACAGAGCTATAGATACCCATATTAAAAATATTAGGCAAAAAATTGAAGACAATCCAAAAAAACCAATGTATATCAAAACCATTTACGGTATGGGTTATAAGTCTGGCGGCATAGATGACTACCCTCAAGAATAAGATAATAAAGAACTTTATAGCGGGAATTCTTTCCTGTATCCTAGTTTTTTCTATCCTTATTACTCTCTTGGTCACAATAAACTACAACGACCTCTTTAAGGCAATCGATGATAAAAGACCTAAGGAAGTTGTAGAGCAGTTTACAAGATTAAATAATGATGCTAATATTAGTGGAAAATCCATGTGGGATTACCTAGCAAATATGGCTGTTGACCAAAGGGTAGATATAAAATATTACGATCAGAACAATAAGCTTCTCAAAGACCTTAAGGGACGTGACGAATCTGACCACTCTAGGATATTGACAAAGGAATATAACTTTATTGATGAAAATAACAATTCCAAGGCAGGTAAAATTGAAATTTTTTACAATAGGGACCTTACTGGGATAAATGAAATGAAGGGCAACTTTACCCAGGCCGTTTTATATGCGATTACAATTTCACTTGCCATCGGTCTTGTTATAGCTATTATCCTTTCTACAAATATTTCAAAACCTATCGCATCAATCGGTGAATCAACTCTTGCCATAAAAGAAGGCAATTACGACCTTATTGCTGAAGATACGGACATTAAAGAAATAGAAAATTTAAGGGATAACATTAACTACCTATCCTCTAACCTTAAAAGGCAGGAATCAATAAGAAAACAATACGCTCAGGATATTTCTCACGAACTAAGGACTCCCCTTACCAACCTCAAACTCTACATAGAAGCTATGAAAGATGGGGTTGTCGATGCAGATCCAGCCACACTCGATATTTTATCCAATGAAATATTTAGGCTCGAAGGTCTAGTTGTGGGCCTAAAAAATACCTTTGATGAAAATGTATCTTATGCAATTTTATCAATATCTGAAGTTAACCTCACTGAGCTTATTGAATATATAGCTGGTTCTTTCCTTGCTAAAGCTAGATTAAATAACATTACTATTCAAACCCATCTTGATAAGAATGTTATTTTCACAACAGATAAGGATAAACTCAGCCAAATTATCCAAAACCTTATTTCCAATGCTATAAAGGCCATCGGCAAGGACGGAGAAATTAATATCCATCTTAGAGAAACCGATAAAGATATCATTATAAATGTAACTGATACTGGCATCGGCATCAAAGAAGATAATATACCAAGGATATTTGAAAGATTTTTTAGGGTTGAAGATTCGAGAAATACCAAGGAAAATGGTGTTGGGCTCGGTCTTGCAATTACAAAAAATTTTGTCGAAGCCCTATCCGGAAAGATAAAAGTAAAGTCAAAGCTTGGCGAAGGTAGCGATTTTGCCATAATCTTTGAAAAAAATAATAGGGAGACCCATGACAAGAAGAAAGAGAAATTACTCTAGAAAAAATACCGAAAAACCAAAGAGGACCAAAAGTCCCCAAAAAAACCAAATTAGGATTATTAAAGATAGGGAAAATCTATCTCCAAGAGAAATCTCAAGGATGAAAAGATCCAAACGTGAGAAAGAAAGGGTCTACAGAAGGCGCAGGATGACCTTGGCCCTTCTTTTAATCCTGATAATCC
>NZ_CAUPFR010000070.1:0-9563 GCF_963510575.1 uncultured Anaerococcus sp.
GTCCTAAGCATCTTCCCACTTGAAGTCAAGGCGTCTTTGATAATGTCGCAAAGATTTTCGCTGGACTTGTAGTCGGCTAAGATATTTTTTATCTCTTCGTGGACCTCAAAAACCATGTCATCTATTAACTTTTCCCTAGTCAAAACACCACTTATTTTCACATTCATTTTTAGATGAGTCCTCTCTTTTCAGATATGATTTCTGAAGTATGTTTAACCTTGATATCAAGGCCTTCAGCCTCTAGACCACCTCTGATTTGCATCATACAACCAGGACAATCTACAGCCACAACATCTGCTCCAGACTTTTTAATATTTTCGATTTTATTCTTTAAGATTTTTGATGAAATATCTGGATACAATACATTGTAAGATCCGGCGAAACCACAGCAGTTGTCGCTATCTTCCATTTCAACAAATTCTACACCTTCAGTCGCTTTTAGAAGGTCTCTTGGTTCTTCAAATACACCCAAAGTTCTCTTTAAGTGGCAAGAATCATGGTAGGTTACCTTTACATTTTTGCCATCGCCATGGTTTTCGTGAGTATCTTTTTCGTGGAAGAGCTTGCAGAAGTCAACGCACTTGCTACCTAATTCCACAGCCCTCTTGTGCATCTCTGTTCCTTCCTCAAAGAAATCCTTGTAAGATTGGAGTTGGTGGGTACATGATGGACAAGCAAGGAGGATGTAATCGTATTTTTCAGCATCCATAGCCTTTATATTAATCTCAGCTTCCTTGGTTGCATTTTCTATATCACCCATGTTGCTAGCAGGACAACCACAGCAAGCTTGACCCATTGGGAATTCAACCTTATAACCAATTGAGTTCATGTTTTTAATCAAGGATTTAGCTGTATCTACATAAACAAAGTCTAAGAGACATCCTGCAAATAGGGCAACTGTACCCTTTTGGTTTTCAACTTTTTGGTCGATTTCATCGAAGATATCCCTTAATGGAACCTTAGCAATTGATGGAAGAACCTTGCCACCTGTCAAGCCTGATGCAAAGTCAGGAAGGTGTCTAATCATGGTGCCACCCTTAGTAAATGGCTCTTGGGCAATAGATGCAATCCTTAATAGAGAATGGAAAAGTTTCCTATCTGTAACTGCATCTAGAGCAAATTTCTTAACTGGGTTTGGGTTTTTCTTTACATTTTCTTCCCTAATGCCCATAATCATTTGGGCTATTGGTAGACCACCACCACAAACCTCATTACACCTACCACATTGGAGGCAGACACTTTCGATTTCGCTTGCCCTATTTTCATCAATTAAGAAGTGGGTTAGGAGGGTACCAATACCACCTGTATAAACATTTGATCCGTAAACGTGGCCACCAACTAAGGCAAAGGCTGGACAAACATCTAGACAAGCACCACACCTAATGCAGTTAAAGATTTGTCTGTATTCTTCTTCTGCGAGAATTTCTCTCCTGCCTGGGTCATCTAGGATTAGGCAATAAAATCCCTTATCTTCTTTGGTATCATTTTCCTTATCTGTGACAACTTCGCAAGCGCCAGTGTATAGAGATAGGTAAGATGTAATTCTTTGAGCAGTACCATTACGTGGAAGAGCCTTGAAGATCCACCTAGCATCTGAGATAGATTTTACGAATTTTTCTATACCAAATATGTAGAGGTGGTCTTTTGGCAAGGTACCTACCATCCTACCATTACCTTCATTGGTCATTGTGAAAACTGTACCAGTTTCAGCAACAGCAACGTTAGCACCAGATACGCCTAGGTCTGCATGGGTAAATTTATCCCTCATAACCTTTCTTGCTGTCCTAACTTCTTCAGAAATAACTGGTGCGTGTTCTGTCTTTGTGTAGTCTGAGAATAAGTCTGCTACCTGCTCCTTATTTAAGTGAAGAGCAGGCATTACCATATGTACTGGAGTATTTTCTTCTAGGGAAATAATAAATTCACCTAAGTCAGTTTCTTGGCACTCTACCCCATTGTCCTTGAGAATCTTATTAAAATGGATTTCTTCAGAACACATTGATTTTGATTTAACAGCTGTTTTTATGTCTTTTTCTTTGATGAAGTTTTTAACCCATTCAGCTGCTTCTTCCTTGCTTTTAACTACGATTACATGGCCACCTCTGGCTTCGCAATTTTTCTTAAATTCAGCTATCATTTCATCAACATGGTCAGCTGCATAAGATTTTACTTTTTTAATAGCTTGTTGGGTTTGTTCGAAATCAACACCCTTGTAAGAATTCAACCTTCTTTGTGGATAGGTTTTACAAAAATTACCAAGGGTCCTGCCTAAAGTCGCGTTATCGAGCGCATCCTTTATCTCATCTTTTAAACTTATAGTATCAACCATTTTTATCTCCTTATTAGCTTCAGATTATAAGTCTGTTACAATAATAATACTCATCTGTAAAGGACCGTGAACGCCCACAGTACCAACACATTCAATATCTGCTGTCCTTGAAGGACCTGTAATAAATCCCACATATTTAGGAAAAGGTTTTAATTCTGCTAGGACATCAAACATATCATCATATGTTTTTACAATTGTTGACCCCTTGACTATTCCAATGTAATAATCAGGCATAATCGCCATAAGTCTTGTATCTACATTATCACTGGCTTGGATTACTGAACCAAGCTCTGCTATACCATATTGAACTTCTGTAATCCCACCCTTATCGGTTTCGCTATTTAACCTAATATGGTCTGTATGTACTGTGATACCATTAGCTTTTAGGCAATCGCTTAAGCCTATTTCCTTAGCTAAGTCTGTTTCAAGCATACAAGTAGAAGCAATTGCATTGTCCTTATAAATTTTAGCTACTGTCTCAGCTAAATCATTTTTACTAACCTTATAGCAAGTGCCGTTGACACTTTCAAGGTTTTGGGCGAAAGTATCAAATAATTCCATTTTTCCTTCCATATATTTATGACCTCTCATTTTCATATTTAATCATAATCCAACACAATTCTTAATTTCTTATCTTCTAAGGAATAGGAACTTACCTTCCTTGAAGATACCGTATCTGGCAACTTAAATCTTCTCTTGAAATTTAGGTAAGATATTTCTAAATCCTCACCTATCTTTTCTACCTTAACCTCATCTCCTTTCGCATAATCAAGGTTTATAAGTATAACCTTGCTCGCCTTTTCTTCTATCAATTCAAAGGACTTTTTATCTAGGAAAATATCTTCAAGATATTGGTCCGCAAAATATTCATCATGAAGTTTATTTAAGGCCCCTAAGCCAATAACCTCATAATCTTTTAGGCTCAATTTCACGACTTTTTCATCCTCAAAAAAGTCATCTATAGCCCTTATATTAGCCGCCTCTTCATCTAACAACTTATCATAAGATGAATTTCTCATGGCCTGTGGATAAATCATATTTATAAAAACACAATCAGTTAAAAAACCGTACATATTTGTAAGGCTAGATGATCTAAAAGTTTCATTTGCCACAACCTTATTAGCCTTAGTTACAAACCTGATTGTAGTTTGGCTAGGGTCTTGCAAGATTTTTTCTAATTCATATAATTTTTTTGATAAACTTATAAATTCATCAAAAACTATGTCTTTTGGTTTTTTAACTTCTGTTTTCTTTTCAATAAAACTACCGAAAAGTCTGTTAAATCTCTTAACCACCGGTACTAAAGAATCTGCCAAATTGTTGAATTTTTCTCCTGTCGATAGGAGGGAAATGGTTTCCCCGCTTGGTCCACAATCTACAACTAGGACTTCAAAGTCCCCGCTCATATAGATTTCCAAAATTTTTAAAAGAGAAAACACATCATCTAAACCGGGCAATAACAACAATTCATCTAACTGGATATCTTCCATGGCATTTTCTTTTACCAAGTTTCTTATGTAAGCATTTAGGTTGCCCCAAGCCTTCTTGCTCTCCTTGATTGCATTTATTTCGAGAGCATACAAATTTTCGCAAACTTGTCGGGGCATATCATCCAATTTTATATCTAAAACATCGCTCAAACTGTGGGCTAGATCGCTACTAATAACCAAGGTCTTGTGTCTTTTTGAAATATTTATAGCTGTAAGGGCGGAAATTGTAGTCTTACCTACACCTCCCTTGCCAGTGTTTATAATAATTCTCATAGAGCTAGCTCCTATTGGTCCTGATTTTCTAAGTAGATTAAAAGTTTATCATCCTGGATAAAATACTTGGAAATTTCAGAATTTACACAAACATTTGGCAGGCTTACTATCCTTTTTATATCCTTAAGCCTGATATTTATGTCAGAGCCTTTTTTATAAACTTCTACATCATCTACTTCGCCTATATTCATTGTTAAAATATAACCATTTGCCATCTTTTCGTAGTAATAGCCTTCTTCAAAAGCCTTTATATGTAAGAGCGAATCCTTAAAATCAAGTCTATCGGCAAAGTCTTCTAAATCTTTAAGACTTTTTAAGTCCTTAGCCTCTAGTCCAATCTTATAAATCGGGAGGTTATAAAAGCAAGCTTCTATCTCCTCAAGTCTCTTATTTTGGATTTGGATGCGTTTTTTGATAAAATCTACGTTTTCATCCGCAAACAACCTATTTACAAAATACCCATCCACATTGTAATCAAAAAGACTTAGGTAGGCAAAATCCCTCTTGCTTTCCTCTATAACCATCTTTTCAGCCAGCCCAACCAACCTAATTGTGGAAATAGTCTTATCTTTCAAAAGATTTTCCAACTTTTTTAACCTTTGATAAGTGATTTCTAACTTATCCAAGGCCTCCTTGTCTGGCAAGTTAATCTGATACTTATACTTAGAAATAGGTCTTAAAGTCCTAATAATTCCCTTTCCTACCCCAAAAAATTTTTCCAGATACCAAGTAAGCATCTCAGGGATTTTTAGGTAGGCAAAGGTAGATGCCGAAGCAGGACAATCCACAACTATATTTTCAAAGTCGTAATTTTCATATATATCAAGGATTTTAAGCAGGGAAAGGATATTCACCACAAAGGGCATATCATAGCTAGAATTGTAGGAGATTTTTGAAAAATCAACCTTCCTAAACTCGTTAGCTAGGCTTGCCTTTATACTTGGAAATTCTTCTTCTAAAATCTTTGAACTATCAAATTCAATTGCAGTTAGACTATCTCTGACCTTTCTTAAGGTATTTCCTATTTTTAAAGAAAAAATATCAGATAAACTATGGGCCGAATCAATACTGATCAAGATAGTTTCTATATTTTTCTTGGCGGAAAGAAGGGCTGTAGAGCTGGCAAGAGTTGACTTGCCAACCCCACCCTTTCCTGTGTACATAAAAATTTTTTTAGTCATCTAATATTAAACCTATTAAATATTAGAAAAATAAAATTATAAATAATGGCATCAAGATAACAGTGCAAATACCAGCTACTGCTATAGATAGACCACTCATAGCTCCTTCAACTTCACCCATTTCGATAGCTTTAGATGTACCCATAGCGTGGCTAGATGTACCAATACCAATACCTTGGGCAACAGGGTCTTTTACTCTCATAACCTTCATAACAGTTGGAGCAACAATGGCACCTACAGTTCCCCTTAGGATAACGGTAATAGCTGTGATAGCCGCATAAGTTTTGATAGTTACTTCGTCAGCACCAAACTTAGCTACATATTCTTCTGTCAAAGACTTGGCAATAGGTGTAGTAACTGATTGTGGCATCATAGAAATAGTCAAATCTCTTTCAAAGCCAAAAGTTTTTGATAAAAGATAGGCTGAAAGGATAGCCACAAAGGAACCAACTAAAACGCCGATTAGGATTGGAATGAGGTTAGCCTTTAGTTTTTCAATATTTCTATAAAGACTAACTACTAGGGCAACAGTAATTGGGGCAATCAAAAAGGAAATGTACTTGCCACCCTTGTTGAAGTTTTCATAAGAAATTCCAGTTAATTTTAGGAAAGCTATACAGAAAACAATAGCAAGTAGAAGTGGGTTTAGAAAGGCAATCTTAGTCTTTTTGTTGATTACCATTCCTATCCTAAACATAACTATACTTAGGATAATCCCGAAAAAATCATTATCTGCTAGGTATGTATTTAAAAAATCACTCATTTTATTTCCTCACTTTTTGTACTAATTCAACAACTTTCGCTGTAACAGCCATGGTTATTATGCAAGAAATGGTCATTACTATAAGAATCTTTACAGCATTATCCTTGATCACATCAAATTGTACCATTAAGGCAACTCCAAGTGGTGTGAAGGTGAAAGCAAGGATAGATGTTAGAAAATCGGATGTTTGCCCAATATCGTCTACCTTTAAAAACTTGCAGCAAAGGGCTATAAATAAGAAAATCATACCAAAAACTGGTTCTGGAATTGGTAGGCCTGTTAGTTTCTTAGCAATAAAACCCAACAATAAGAAAAAAAGTATATAACAAAATTCTTTTAAATATTTCATAAAATCTCCTAATTTTTTTATAAATAAAGTCCAGTATCATCTTTTACCTTTTAAATACTAAGCCTACATCCTAACCACCCCTTTGCCTTATATTTAATATAACTTGAACCTATAAATGATGAATACAAAAAATAAGATTTTAGAGTAAAACAAAATTTATATGTAGAGATTAAATTATCATTTTGTTTTACTTAGAAAAACTTATAATCTGTTGACTCATCATTTTTTTCATTATATCATAATTTTTGATTTATGAAAAGGTTTTTTGATATTCCTAGTAAAACGCTATAATTTAGGGAATTTAGTCAGAAAAACGTGTTTTTTTAAAAGACTCCAAATACTTTCAAATTTTCTGGCCTATCCTAGGGAGAAAAAAATTTATAAAATAAAAAAATTTTTTCAAAAAAAATCCTTGCTGGCCCTCGTCAAAACTTAGCAAAAATTTTATATGAAAGGTCAAAAGAAATAAAAATAAGAACTAATTTTCAAAAATTTTCCAAGAAAAAAAGACTAGATGACTAGTCTTCTGTCTTCTAATTTTCGCGTAGGCTGTAAATAGCATTGGCAATGGCCATGGACATGGCTTCTGCGGCAAGTGCTCCAACTAGGTTTATATTTGCCTCAATTTTATTTGTCGCTAGGGCAAAAATTGTATCACCGTCAAAGAGGGTGTGGACTGGGTTGATGGACCTAGCATAGCCATCGTGGGCCATGCCGGCAATCTTTGTAAGCTCAGTTTTTGTAAAAGTTCCATTGGTAGCGACAGCCCCAATTGTAGTGTTAGATGGCTTTATATCAGCAAATGAGCCAAGGATTTGGTCAATAAAATCCATAGTCTTAAGCATTTTCCCGTCCTTGGTTGGCCCTGCGATTTGGATTCCCTTGTGATAGTCAAAAATATCTCCAAAGGCATTTACGGCAACAATGGCTGAGACTACCAAATCACCTTTTTTTATAGAAGCCTGGCCCAAACCCGATTTCATCAAGGAATCATGGCCCAAGGCCTTACCAACAGTCGCCCCTGTGCCTGCACCCACGATTCCCATATTTTTATCAGTGTAGGTCGCAGAATCAAAGGCTTTTTGGGTCATCTTTTCATCTGGCCTTGCCTTGGGATTTTTGTAAGCGAGGTCAAATAAGACTGCCTGGGAAATGATTGGCACAACCGCAACTCCCACATCAAAGCCTATCCCCTCTTTTTCGAGGATTTTCATAAGATGGCTTGCTGCTTCAAGTCCGTAGGCAGACCCACCAGATAAAATGATAGAGGAAACTTCAGAAACTTGGTTTAGGGGGTTTAAAAGGTCGGTCTCACGAGTGCCCGGCGCCCCTCCCCTCACGTCTACTCCTGCAGTGTTGCCCGGGTCTGGGAGGATGAGAGTAAGGCCTGTTCCGCCTTCAAAATCCTGGGCGTGGCCCACTTTTATATTGCCAACATCAGTAAAATATCCACTATACATTAGATATCCTCATTTCTGTAAGTATCCATCATAGATCCGAAAACATCAGACGAAGATGGTGGAGTGTAGGAAATAGCGTTGGCTCCTGCCTGAATAGTTTCCAAGATAGATTTACCGTCCTTGCCACCAGTAGCAATTATTGGGAAATCTCCCCCAATATCTGCCCTAATGTGGGCTACAAGATCAGCTGTATATTTGCCACCAGAAACATTTAAAATCTCAGCTCCCGCCTTGATTTTCTCCCTATAATCATCCTTCAAAGATGAAACGGTAGCTATGACCGGAATGTCAACAAACCTTGAAATCTCCCTAATGTCTTCGTGGGGAATTGGCCCATTTACCACAACCCCATAGGCACCTGCAAGCTCTGCATAATAGGCGACAAACCTCGCCCTAGGCCCTTGGGTAGTCCCACCACCAACTCCAATAAAACATGGTACTGAAGCTATGGAAATAATAGCCTCAGTGATGGAATTTAGGGGTGTGTATGGGTAAACTGCCATGATTGAATCAGCATTTGAATTTCTAATTATGGCAAGGTCGGTAGTGAAAAGCAAGGATTTTATCCTCTTATCAAAAATTTTTATACCGCTTGCCTTGTAAATTTCTTCCGGCACAGAAATGAATGATTTTCTGAGCTTGGAATGAACTTGAGGCACATTTTTCTTTTCTGTCATCTAATCCCTCTCAAATAAATCTCTGGTGTAAAGCTTATTTTTTACATCTTTTAGGTCGTCTTCGACCCTGTTTGCTATTATCAAATCAGCTTTCTTAAAGTCTTCTAAATCTCGAATTAATTTCATACCCTCAAAGTCATCGCCATCTAGGTTTGGTTCGTAAATTACAATATTTGCTCCCTTTGCTTTGAGATTATTTATTACATCAAAGATGGCAGACTTCCTAAAATTATCCGAACCCTTTTTCATAACCAACCTGTAAACCCCGATAGTTTTCGGATTTTTAGCCAGTATATCCTCTGAAACAAAGTCTTTTCTCACTTCATTTGAATCAATGATTGATTTGAAAAGGGCTGACGGAATATTTTCGAAGTTGGCATATAATTGCTTAGAATCTTTTGGCAAACAATAGCCACCGTAGCCAAAAGATGGGTTGTTGTAGTGGTTTCCTATCCTTGGGTCGGCAGAAACGCCCTGTATTATGGACTTAGAATCAAGACCCTTTCCTAGGGCGAAATTGTCAAGTTCGTTGAAAAATGCTACTCTCATGGCAAGGTAGGTATTGGCAAAAAGCTTTACTGCCTCAGCCTCAGACCTACCCATCAAAATCACATCTGGATCATTTAAGGCTTCCTTTTTATAAAGGTCAGCGATTTTTTCCCCGATTTGAGACTTATCTGACACAATTATCCTAGAAGGATTTAGGGAATCATAAAGGGCCCTGCCCTCTCTTAGAAATTCTGGGGAGAAAATTATATTATCGCAGGCAAATTCCCTATTTTTCCCCTCAGTATAGCCAATTGGAATAGTTGATTTAATGAGGATTGGCAGGTCTTTTCTCCTATCCTTAATCATTTTTATGGCATCGTCCAAAAATGATGTGTCAAAAAACCCCTCTACCTCATCGTAGTTGGTTGGAAGGGCGAGAATGACAAGGGCAGCGTCCATTAAGTCCTAAACGGCCTTTGTTTTTGCGGCAAAGGCCAAATCCCTACGTGCCAAATAATAAATTTTGGAATAGTCCCGTAAAGGTGATTTTTT
>NZ_CAUPFR010000071.1:0-9011 GCF_963510575.1 uncultured Anaerococcus sp.
GATAATATCAGAAAATATTCATATCAGAATTTAAATAAGGCCATGTTGGCCTTATTAGATAACAATATTATCTTCCTAATAAATAAAAATGCTTTAATTAATCCTCTTAGCTTTGAAGCTAGAAATTACTTAATTGAGGAGAAAAATGGAAAAATTAGATATAATTGTTAAAACATTAGAGGATAAATTAGCCGAGGACATTAATGTTATAAATCTCGAAGATTCATCAATAGCGGATTATTTTGTAGTTGCTACAGGTAACTCTATAAATCAAACAAGAGCCCTCGCTGATTATATAGAAGATAATCTCCATAAAGAAGGCTATGACATCAAATCAAAAGAAGGTCTTAGAGAAGGAGAGTGGATTTTAATTGATGCGAATGATATAATAGTCCATATTTTCACACAAAAGCAAAGAAAATTTTATGATTTAGATAATTTGTGGGAAAATTAGTATCTCGTATCTTTTACAGGAGTTTGTATGTCTAAAGATAGGAAAGATAAAGTCATTTTTGCTGCAGTTATTTTTGTTGCTATTTTACTAGCAAATTTTTTCTCGAATGATGGTTTTAAAAACTTATTTGATAAAAATGAGGAGGAAATTGTCACAACAAGCTCTATCGAAGATGATACTAAGAAAGTTGAAAATACTGAAAAAGCAGATGATTTGTCTAGCCAAGATAAAAAAGTGTATATTTCTGGAGAAATTAAAAACTCCGGTGTATATGATATAAAGGATGGAGATAGGTTAGATGATCTTGTCAAAAGAGCAGGAGGATTCACAGAAAAAGCTGATAAGAATTCTATAAATCTTGCTATGAGACTAGAAGATCAAATGAAAATATACATACCTAATATTGATGAGAGTCAAAACATAAATTCTGAAAATACTAATATAGCAGTTGGTGATGTTACACCTAATCCAACTAAGTCATCAAGTCAAAAGATAAATATTAACTTGGCTAGCAAAGAAGAACTAATGACCTTGCCAAATGTTGGCGAAAAAAGAGCTCAAGCAATCCTAAATTATAGGAAAGAAAAGAGATTTGAAAAGATTGAAGATATAAAGAATATCAAAGGCATTGGAGAAAAGTATTTTGAGGCTATGAAAGATTTGATTACAGTATAGGGGTATATATGAAATTATCTACTAGGGGTAGGTATGGTTTAAGGGCGGTTTGCTATATCGCGGAAAACCAAAATAAAGGTTTCATACCTGTCTCTGAAATAAGTGAAAAATTAAATTTATCAGAAAATTATTTAGAACAATTAGTTAGAATATTAAAAAAAGATGGCTTGATAATATCAAGCCGAGGTCCAAAGGGTGGATACAAAATCAATAGTGATCTAGATAAAGTTACCATAGGTCAAATTCTAAGAAGTTTAGAAGGAGATATGACAACAAGTGAATGTGTAAGTGGGAAGTATATATGTAACGATAAGTGTGATGCTTATGATTTGTTTACAAAGCTTGACTATCTTATAAACTCAGCTATTGACTCTATAACTTTGGAAAATATTGTTAAACACGAAATTTAAGGAGAACTAATGAAGAACTTAGGAATGAATGAGCTTAGAAAAAGCTATCTAGAATTTTTTGCAAATGAGAAAAACCATACATTATTAAAATCATTTCCTTTAACACCGATTGATGATGATACACTTTTATTAATAAATGCTGGTATGGCGCCACTTAAAAAATACTTTACTGGCGAATTAAAAATGAAAAAT
Organism: uncultured Anaerococcus sp.; assembly: GCF_963510575.1. GTDB lineage: Bacteria > Bacillota > Clostridia > Tissierellales > Peptoniphilaceae > Anaerococcus. The sequence continues at coordinate 1,732 of NZ_CAUPFR010000071.1, forward strand.
AACAGGGCAACATCTTCTCAAAGATGTGTAAGAACCGGTGATATCGAAAGAGTTGGTAAAACAGAACGTCACGGTACATTTTTTGAAATGCTTGGAAACTTTTCTTTTGGAGATTATTTTAAAAGAGAAGCGATTAGCTGGGCTTTTGAATTCCTTACAAAAAAACTTGATATTAATAAAGACGACCTATGGGTAACAGTTTATTACGATGATGATGAAGCTTATAATATTTGGCATGATGAAATTGGTATGCCTGCTGATAGAATTCTAAGACAAGGTAAAGAAGATAACTTCTGGGAATTAGAAGTAGGTCCTTGTGGTCCATGTTCAGAAATTTATGTCGATAGGGGTGCTGAAAGAGCAGTTGATGAAAATGATAACCAACCAGGTAATGATGCTTCTGATAGGTTCATGGAAGTATGGAATTTGGTATTTACTCAATTTAACAAAGATAATCAAGGAAATTATACTAATTTAAGCCATCCAAATATAGATACAGGTATGGGACTTGAAAGAATTGCCATGATTCTTCAGGGTAAAGATAATATTTTCGAAATAGACGTAATGAAAGAAATTATTTCTGAAATTGAAAAATTATCTGGAAAAACTTATAAAACAAATAAAGCTGATGATGTTTCAATCAGGGTTATTGCCGACCACGCAAAAGCTATGACTTTCTTAGTTTCTGATGGTGTTATACCATCTAATGAAAAACGTGGTTATGTATTAAGAAGATTAATCAGAAGAGCCTATAGACACGGAAAATTATTAGGTATTGATGGACCATTCTTAAATAAAATTGTTGATAAGGTTATTGAAACTTATAAGGCTGAATATGATGAATTAATCGATAATATGGATAATATCCATAGGGTTATAAGTGATGAAGAGGAGAGATTCCAAAAAACAATAAATCAAGGTTTGGAAAAACTTGATGATTTAATTGCAGACATGGAAAAGGAAAATAAAAAGATTCTTGATGGTAGTGAGGCCTTTAAATTATACGATACCTATGGTTTTCCTCTTGATTTAACCAAGGAAATTCTAGAAGAGAAAAACCTTGATCTTGACGAAGTTAAATTTGAAGAAGAGATGGAAAATCAAAGAAATCTTGCTAGAAATGCTAGAAAAACAGATAATAAGCATAAACACGATAACCTTGCTGCAGATCATCTTGAAAAAACTGACTTCCAAGGATATGAAAACTTTGACCTTGAAGCAAATATTATAGCTATATTTGAGGATGGTGAAGAGAAATCTTCGATAAAAGCACCAAGTAAAGGTATAATAGTTAGTGATAAGACTTCATTTTATCCAGAAGGTGGCGGAGAGGTTGCTGATACTGGATACATCAAAACCCCTTCTGCATGTGCAAAAGTTGTTGATGTTCAGAAGAAAAATGATATTATATTCCATTATGTGGAAGTTACTGAAGGTGAACTATCTAAGGATGACGAGGCCAGATTTGTAATTGATCTTGAGAGAAGACTTGATATTCAAAGAAACCATTCAGCTACCCATTTGTTAGACAAGGCTTTAAAAGATGTTCTTGGACAAAATATTAATCAAGCAGGTTCTTTGGTAGATGAAGATAAATTAAGATTTGATTTTACCTATAACAAAGCTTTAACAAATGAAGAATTAAGAAAAGTTGAAGACGAAATTAATGCTAAAATAAGGGAACAACTCCCAGTAAAGAAAGAGTATATGGATTATAAAAAATCTGAAGAATTAGGTGCTGTTGCTCTATTCGAAGATAAATATAAGGATATAGTAAGAGTTGTTTCAATGGGAGATTATTCTATAGAATTGTGTGGTGGATGCCACGTTAATAATTCAGCTGAAGTATTAATTTTTAAAATTAAATCAGAATCATCTGCAGCTGCTGGTGTAAGAAGGATTGAAGCTATTACTGGTAGGGCTGTATATGAAGATTTAATAAATAAAGAAAACACTATTAAAGATATAGCTAAGAGTTTAGATGCTAATATAAATAATATTTCATCAAAAATAAATTCTTTAAAATCTGAAATAAGTGAAAAAGATAGTGAAATCAAGAGATTAAAATCACAATCTAATAAGGATATCTATAGTGAACTAAAATCAAAGATTGAAAGTATTAATGGTGTAAACTTATTAATAGCTAAATTTGATAATGTAAGTGTAGATGAATTACGTGAATTAGAAAATAGGTTTAAGAGCGAATTTGATAATTTACTTATAATCTTTGCAACAGTTAGCGATAAGATTATATTTACTGTGTCAGTAGATGATAAACTAACAGATAAGTACAATGCTGGCAAGATAGTTAGAGAAATAGCTCAAATAACTGGAGGTAATGGAGGCGGCAAAAAGAATTTTGCCCAAGCAGGTGGAACAGATATTGCAGCTTTAGATAAGGCACTTAATAGGGCTTACGAAATCATAAAGGAGTAATTGATGACTGACAATAATAAGCTTAATGAAACTATGCTTTTCAAGAGAGAAGACATTGAAAAGAATAATATTAGAGAGATTCTTACAACAGTTTACAAGGCTTTAGAAGAAAAGGGTTATAAGCCAAATTCTCAAATAGTAGGTTACCTGCTATCAGGGGATCCTACTTATATAACCGCTCATAATAATGCCAGAAAGCTTATTAGAGCAGTAGATAGAGATAAAATTTTAGAAGAATTATTGAATAATTACATCAATGACTAGGATTATGGGACTTGATGTTGGTGATAAAACTATAGGTGTCGCTCTTAGCGACCCTTTGTTTATAACTGCCCAACCTTATGAAACGATAAAAAGAACTAAAGCAAAACATGATATAGATAGGATTGAAGAAATTATTGTGGATAAAGATATTTCTTTAATTGTTGTAGGCCTGCCTAAAAATATGAACAATACCATAGGTCCTCAATCTATGAAGGTTATCAGTTTTGTAGACTTGATAAAAAAAAGAATAGATAAAGAAATTATATTTCAAGATGAAAGACTTACAACGGTTGAATCTGAATCTGTTTTAATTGATTTGAAAGTCAGACGAGAAAATCGAAAAACTCATATCGATAAGATTGCTGCAAGCTTTATATTGCAAAGTTATTTAGACAGGAGAAGTAATGGATAGTATCTTTTTACTGGATGAAAATAATAACGAAGTCGAATTTAATATACTAGATACATTCGGAATAGATGAAAAAAATTATGCTGCTCTAAAAAAAGTTGGAGATGACATGATTATGATTGTTGAGGTCGAAAATACTTGTGACCTTATAACTTTTAAAACTATTGAAGATCAAAATGAACTAAATGAAATAATAGAATTTTATGAAGAGATGAAAAGAGATAAAGATGAACATTGAAGAAGTAAGGAAAATTTTCGAGAAGAACAACCAAAAATTTACAAAACAAAGAGAATTGATTTTTAATGTTTTAAAAAGCTCTTCAAAAAAGCATCTGACACCAGAACAGCTTTTTTCCATTGTGCACCAAGACCATAAACAAGTTGGTATTGCGACTATCTATAGGACTTTGAATATTTTTGATGAGTTAGGGATAGTTAACAAGCAAGAGTTTACTGATCAAGCTTATACTTATGAAATAATTGATCCAGAAAGTGACCATCATGACCATATAATTTGTACGTCTTGTGGCAAAATATTAGAAGATGAGTTTTTGTCTTTTGAAGACGTTAAAAATTCTCTCAAGAAAAATTATAATTTTGATTTGTCTTATTATTCTTTAAGAATTTATGGAATCTGTTCCGATTGTCATAATAATAAGGAGAAATAATGACAAATGAAAAAAAATTAAGAATAATCCCGATAGGTGGATTACACGAAGTTGGAAAAAACTGTACTCTAGTAGAGTATGGTAATGATATGATAATGATAGACTGTGGTTTAACATTCCCTGATGAAGAAATGCTCGGAGTAGATATAGTAATTCCAGACTTTACCTATGTCGAAGAAAACAAAAATAAACTAAGGGGAATATTTGTAACTCACGGTCACGAAGACCACGTAGGAGCAATTCCATATTTTCTAAAAAATGTAGATACAAATGTATATTGCTCCAAATTGACAAAGGGTCTTCTAGAAAATAAATTTAAAGAACACGGTATTAATCCTAATAAGATAAAAATGGTTAATGTCAATAACACTGTAAAAGCTGGAAGTTTAAGTGCTGAATTTATAAGAGTAAGTCACTCTATACCCGATGCTTGTGCTATAGCGGTTAAATCTCCTCTAGGTACAATAATATTCACTGGTGACTTTAAGATGGATTTTACACCTATTGATAACGACCCAACTGACATTCAGAGACTTGCTGAGCTTGGAAAAAAAGGTGTGTTAGCTCTATTTGCTGACTCTACAAATGTTGAAAGAGAAGGATTTTCTCTAAGTGAAAAGGTAGTTGGAGAAACTTTTGTTAAGATATTTGGTCAAGCAAAATCAAGAATAATAGTTGCAACTTTTGCATCAAACCTTCACAGAGTTCAACAAATAATTACTGCTGCCGAAAAATACAATAGAAAAGTTGCGCTTTCAGGCAGGTCAATGTTAAATAACGTTAGAATCGCTAATGAATTAGGATATTTGAAAATAAAGAAAAATACTCTAATTGATATGAAAGCAATAAAAAAATATGCTGACGATGAATTAGTTATTTTATCGACTGGTACTCAAGGTGAACCTTTAAGCGCATTGACAAGGATGGCAAATAAAGAACATAGACAAATTACTTTAAATGAAACAGATATGGTAATTTTATCTTCTTCTGCTATCCCTGGAAATGAAATGGCAATTAATACTACTATCAATAATTTAACTAAAATTGGTTGTAAGATTATTTATTCATCATTAGCAAAGGTACACGCTTCAGGACACGCATGTCAAGAAGAAATAAAGCTTATGTATCAATTAATTACACCTAAATATTTAATACCTGCCCACGGTGAAATCAGACAATTACAAAAACACAGCGAAATTGCACAAGATATGGGTCAACCAAAAGAAAATATATTCTTATGTGAGAATGGAGATGTAATTGAGTTTACAAAGAAATCTGCAGGTATAAAAGGTAAGGTTCAAGCTGGAAATGTTCTTGTTGATGGATCTGGAATTGGTGATGTAGGTAATATTGTTCTTAAAGATAGAAAACACTTATCTGAAGACGGATTGATGGTAGTTTCTATTACTTTTGATAGACATACACAAGAATTATTAGCTGGTCCTGAAATCGTATCAAGGGGTTTTGTATATGTAAAAGAAAATCAAGATATTATAGAAAACTCTAAAGATATTGTTTTAAGGTCAATTAATAAGTGTAAGAAACAAGATATAAAGGCTTTAAGTCAAATTAAATATCAAATTAGAGAAGATTTAAAATCTTATATATACAATGAACTTGGTAGAGATCCAATGATTCTACCAGTAATATCAGAGATAGAAGATGGGAAATATTAATTACAAATATATATCCCTTTTTATTGAAGATTTGCTTAATGACACAGATTTTGTCGATTTAAGAAAATATGCTATAGAAAATGATGTACCAATTATGAATAGCCAAACTAAGGAGCTTATTATAAGCATTTTACAAATAGCTAAGCCAAAAAAAATTCTTGAGATAGGCACAGCTATAGGTTATTCATCACTTTGCTTTAAAAAATATACCGGTGCAGATATCACAACTATAGAGTTAGATAAAGATACAGCAGATATTGCAAAGAAAAATTTTGAAAAATATAATGTAAAGGTCAATCTAATTAACGATGACGCAATGAAAGCCTTGAGAAGTATTAATCAAGGCTTTGATTTTGTTTTTATAGATGCTAATAAATCGAGATATCTAGATTATTTTAAAATTACAAGCAAACTCCTTAATAAGGGTGGGATAATCATTGCTGATAACGTCTTGTTTAGAGGTGAGGTTTGCAATGATGATATTATGGAAAAAAGAAAGAATACTTTAGTAAAAAGACTTAGGAATTTCCTTGCCTATATAACAGACTTAGAAGATTTTAATACATCTGTTATTCCTATAGGGGATGGACTTACCTTAAGTGTTAGGAGAGATAATGACAGATAAAAAAGTAGAATTATTGGCCCCCGCGGGCGACTTTGAAAAGCTAATGACAGCAATTAAGTTTGGAGCAGATGCAGTATATCTTGCTGGTGATAACTTTGGACTTAGGGCTAATGCTAAAAATTTTAATAACGATGAACTAAAAAAAGCAGTTGCTTATGCTCACGACAGGAATGTTAGGGTCCATGTGACAATGAATATTATGCCCCACGATGGAGATATGGATGGGATCGTAGAATATTTGGAAAACCTTAATAATATTGGTATAGATGCCCTAATTATATCTGATCCTGGTATTTTTTCTCTAGCAAAAAAGCACACCAATATAGACCTTCATATTTCAACTCAAGCATCAGTAACCAATTCCGCTACGGTAAATTTCTGGTATGAAATGGGAGCTAAAAGGATAATATTAGCTAGAGAATTATCATTAAAGGAAATTACTGAAATTAGGAAAAATACACCAAAAGATATGGAAATAGAATGTTTTATTCACGGAGCTATGTGTATATCATATTCAGGTAGATGTTTATTATCTAGTTATATGACTGGGCGAGATGCAAATAGGGGCGATTGCGCCCAACCATGTAGGTGGAAGTATTCCCTTCAAGAAGAAACCAGACCTGGTGAATATTATCCAATTGAGGAAGATGGCAAGGGCGGTACCTTTATTATGAATTCTAAGGACCTATGCCTTATAGATGAGGTAGATAAACTAATAGAAGCAGGAATTGATAGCTTCAAGATTGAAGGTAGAATGAAGACACCTTTTTATGTAGCAACTGTTATTAGGTCATATAGACAAGTAATAGATAGCTATTATGAAGGGAATTTCAGTAAAGAAATTAGCAAAAAATATTTTGATGAAATTAATAAGGCAAGTCATAGATATTTTACAAAAGGATTTTTTTATAATAAGCCTGATGAAAATGACCAAATTTATACTTCGTCCTCCTATATAAGAAACTATGACTTTATTGGTATTGTAAAAGAATATGATAAAGAAAATAAAATCGCTACTATTGAGCAAAGAAATAGGTTTTTTAAAGGCGATGAAATAGAAATATTTGGTAATAGCAAGGATTTCTATACTTTAATTATTAATCGTATGGAAAATGATAAAGGTGAAGAACTAGAAGTTGCAAATATACCTAAACAGCTTATAAAAATTAAAATAGATTATCCACTAGAAGTAGGGGATATAT
>NZ_CAUPFR010000072.1:0-8698 GCF_963510575.1 uncultured Anaerococcus sp.
TAGTTTGCTTCTTCACGAGCCGAATCTCCTCCGCCTACTACATATATATCTAAACCTTGGTAAAAAGGTCCATCACATGTTGCACAGTAAGAGACTCCTCTATTGGCAAATTCTGCTTCACCTGGCACTCCAAGCTTTCTATGCCTTGCACCAGTTGAAATTATTATAACCTTAGCTTGATATTCATTTGAATCAGTCTTAACTGTCTTAATCTCGCCTTCTAGTTTTACTTCTTCGACATTTTCAAATACAACTTTTGCATATTGCTTTGCTTGCTCTTCCATTCTTTCAGAAAGAGCCATTCCTGTTGGATTTTCAATTGAGCCTGGATAATTTTCTACAAAAGCAGTTCCAGAAATTTGTCCACCTGAAATATCTTTTTCTATTATTAAAGTTTTTAACTTGCTCCTACCAGCGTACAAACCTGCTGTTAAGCCTGCTGGTCCGCCACCTATTATTATTATATCGTACATATAACTCCTTTTAAAATTTAAAATCTACTTGTCTTAACGCCTCATATAGAACAATAGATACAGAATTTGCTAAATTTAATGACCTATTAATCTTTGGCGTCATTGGAATAGTAATTATTCTTTCCTTAAAATTCCTAAGCAGACTTTCATCAATGCCTTCTTTTTCACGTCCAAAAATTAAAAAATCTCCATCACTAAAAGCTACATCTACATACCTATGTTGGCTTGGTGTTTCTACTAAATAAAAATTTTTGCCCTTTATATAGTCTAAAAATTCTTCAAGACTATCGTGAATTACAAGATCAACATAATCCCAGTAATCTATACCAGCTTTTTTTAGATACTTATCTGATAAATTAAACTTAAAAGGCCTGACTAAGTGAAGTCTTGATTCTGTAAGCACGCAGGTCCTAGCAATATTGCCTACGTTGCCAGGATGTTCAGGCATAAGTAAGACAATATTAAACATTTTTATTAGCCTCTAAAACATAATTTACGGCCTCAAGAACTCCTGCAGATTCATTATCTGCTACAACTACATCAGCAACTTTTTTTAACTCATCCTTGGCATTTCCCATAGCAAAACCAAGTCCTGCTCCCTTCACCATTGGTATATCATTAAAAGCGTCACCGATGGTTGCAACTTCACTAGTATATATACCCAATATTTTACAAATCTCTTCTATTGATGACCATTTAGTTGCATTTTTATTGCTGATTTCTAGTTGGCTAAAACCAGATGATGTAATATAAAGTTCTTTTCCAAATTGCTTATCAATCAAGTCAACTATTTCATTTCTTGGCAATTCATTTTCATCTATGCCGGAAATTTGAAATTTTACTGCTTTTTTACCATGTTCCATAATATACTCAAGCGGATTATTTTTAATAATTATATCGACTTGATAATTCATTCCATACTCATTTTCAATTTTAAGATGTTTAATTTTTTCTAAATCCACCCTATTTGTGTAATAATTTTCATCATCGTATATGTGAAAGTAGAGTTTATGCTTTATGCAGAAATCGTAAAGAGATTTTAAATGCTCTTCATCAATTTCATAACTCTTATAAACATCTTTACCGTCAAGACTAATTAAACTACCATTAGTAGCTACAATCGGTCCCTTTATTCCAAGTAAATTTTGATTATATTTAACAGATGGAAATACTCTGCCACTAGCAAGTACAACTTTAATTCCAGCATCTTTCAGTTTTTTTAGTGCTTCGATGCTTGATTCTTGTACTGCTGAATTATTATCTAGAATCGTTCCATCTAAATCAAAAGCAAATAATTTAATCACCGCTCCTCCTATAATATAGACATAATTTATTTATCATACACTCTTCGCAAAGTGGATTTCTTGCCTTACACAAAGCCCTACCATGGCTTATTAATTGGTGGTGGGTTTTTGACCATCTTAACTCATCGATATTTTTTTCTAACTGGTCTTGTGTCTTATCTACATTTGTTGCATCGGCAAGCCCTATCCTATTTGACACCCTAAAAACATGGGTATCTACAGCAATAGACGGTATCCCAAAGGCGTTAGCGCATACTACATTTGCAGTTTTTCTACCCACGCCTGGAAGTTTTTGTAATTCTTTCTTATCGGCAGGAACTACTGAGTTATAGTCTTCTATCAATATTTTACTCATAGCCTTTATGTTTTTAGCCTTATTTCGATATATACCAATAGTCCTTATGTGGTTTTCTAATTCTTTTATATCCATGTTTGCAAAATCTTCCGGTGTGTTTGCTACTTTGAACATTTCCCCTGTAACCTTATTTACACTCACATCTGTAGCTTGAGCCGAAAGTATTGTTGCAACTAAAAGCTCAAAAGGTGTTGTAAAATTAAGCATGGAGTGATCAACATCCGGATACATTATATCGAAGAATTCTAGGACTTCTCCTATTTGTTTCTTACTTAAGATAATATCACCAACCTTCATTTATATTATACTAGTCTTATTTTTACCTGCTAAAATTGTATTTGCATAATTTCTGTTATATAATGATTAAGAATTGGAGTGATAAAATGTTTAATTTAAAAAAGAAAAATTACAAAGATTTTGATATCTTACTATTTATTTCTACCTTAGCCCTATCGATTTTTGGACTTATCGTCCTATATTCTGCCTATGGTGGAAAAATCGCATCAATTAAGACACAGATTTTCTCAACTATATTAGGTTTTATACTTATTGGTTTAATCTGTACTTTGGACTTAGACGTGGTTAAAAAACCCTATTGGATATACTATGGATTGATGATTGGTATTTTGATTATTACCCTGGTCATTGGTCGAGGCCTTGATGAATGGGGAGCAAAAAGTTGGATTTACTTGGGGTCTTTTTCCTTCCAACCCGCTGAAATATCTAAAATCATCTTAATAATTAGCTTGGCAGCTTTCTTGGATAAATACAAGTATTCAATTAACTCTCCTCTAATTTTAGCTGCTACTATTGTTTTTGTAGGCCTACCTATCGGTCTAATCCTACTCCAGCCAGACTTTGGTACATCAATGGTTTATGTATTTTTTATAGCTGCTATGATTTTTATAGCAGGATTATCTTGGAAATGGATAGGGATTTTAGCTCTTGCAGGTATAGCCCTAGGAATTTTCCTCCTAACTAACCTTAGTGGTTTTAGAGCGGATAGAATTGAAAATTTCCTTAATCCATCAAGAGATACATCAGGATCAAACTGGCAACAACAACAAGGTATGATTGCCATTGGATCAGGCATGTTAAATGGAAGAGGATATTTACAAGGTAGCCAATCTCAATATGGCTACATACCAGAAAAAGAAACAGATTTTATTTTTTCAGTTTTAGCTGAAGAACTTGGTTTTGTAGGTGCTATAATTATGATAGCCTTATTTACAATTTTAATTTTAAGGCTAATAGCCATTGCAAAATCGTCCAACAATACATTTATAAGTCTTTTGGTAACTGGAATAGCGGGACTAATTTTCATCCATATCTTTGAAAATGTGGGAATGACAATAGGTATTATGCCAGTAACAGGTATTCCACTTCCATTTTTCTCAAATGGTGGTACCTTCCAGCTGTTAATTTTAGTTTGTATAGGCTTTGCTCTTTCAGCATCTATGCAAAAAAATCAATATGATGATGGAATTATCGATTATGATACAGTTACCCCTCTTGAAGTGAATATGGTTAGGCCATCAAAAAGAAAATAATACTTTTAGGCAAAAGAAAAGTCATCGTAAAATATTACAATGACTTTTTTTCTTTATTTCTTTTTACAATTTTTGTCTTAGAGAATTCTTCTCTTTCTTTTTCTTCTATGCTTTGAGATATACTCTTAATAAGTTCTGTCTTTTGTGGTATCTGAATCTTTTCCAAACTGTTAACTTTCTTATTAGATTTTCTTATTTCTATTTCTAAATTATTTATAGTACTATCGAGCTCCGCGAGTTTAAAAATATCAGCTCTTAGTTTATTAAATGCCAATAAAGCTTCATCAAAAAGCGAGTTGGTTTGATAAAATGAATAAGATAAGGATAATTTCTTTGGACTAAAGGTCACTTCTGCCATGTCTGTCTGCATGAACTTTGTATTTTTAGTCTCTATTGAATTATCTATAGGTATAAGTCCCGCCAAATTTTCCAGTTTGGCTTGACCTATACTTGCCATAGCCTTATTAAAGCTATGGCTGACCGAATTCATTGTTTCATTAACTTTTTTGTTTAAAGCATCCCTATCTCTAATTTTACTCTCATGAGCGTTCATCAAAGCCTTTCTCTTTTTATCAAGGATATCAAGGCCAACATCGAGTAATTTCAACTCTTCTTTTGCTTTTATAAGATTTGCCTTACTAGCTATTTGTTCACTATTCATCTGCTTTACCTATAAATTTGTCAAGGTTTTTCTCAGATACCCTATGAAGTTCGTTTCTAGGAAGGATTTTTAATATATCCCAAGCAAGGTCTAAACTTTCTTCTAGCTCTCTATTTTCACTTTGAGATTGAGATAAGAACTTGCTTTCAAATACATCACCAAACTCTAAATACTTCTTATCTACAAGAGATAAATCGTCTTCACCAACAATTTGTGCAATATTTCTTACATCAATTACCTTTGAATAAGACTCATAAAGCTGGTTCATGACATCTTCATGATCTGCTCTTGTATAACCTTCTCCAATACCATCTTTCATAAGTCTTGAAAGAGAAGGGAGAACATTTATTGGTGGGTAAACACCTTTTGATGAAAGTCCCCTATCTATTACAATCTGACCTTCTGTAATATAACCTGTAAGGTCAGGAACCGGATGGGTAATATCATCATTAGGCATAGTTAATATCGGAATTAAGGTTACAGAACCTTTTACTCCACGAATCATGCCAGCTCTTTCATAAAGACTAGCTAAGTTTGAATATAGATAACCTGGGTATCCCTTTCTTGATGGAATCTCACCTCTTATTGAAGAAACTTCCCTTAATGCCTCACAATATGAAGTCATATCAGTAATAATTACAAGAACATGGTATCCTTTCTTGTAGGCAAGGTATTCTGCAGCTGTAAGAGCGCACTTAGGAGCAAGTAACCTTTCCATAATAGGAGAGTCTGCCAAGTTTTGATACATAACCAACTTGTCTTTAACACCTGCTTTCGAAAAAGCATCTTCGAAAAATAGGGCTTCATCCTTTTTTATACCCATAGCAGCAAAAACAAAAGCAAAATCTTCATCGGTTTTTAGTTTAGCTTGTCTAATTATTTGAGCTGCTATTTCATTATGTGGCAAGCCTGATCCAGAAAATATCGGAAGCTTCTGTCCTCGGATAAGGGTTGTTAGGGTATCTATAGCTGAAATACCTGTTTGAATAAAGTCTCTTGGATATTCCCTAGCCACTGGATTTAAAGCAAGTCCCTCAACTGGATAAGTCTCATCCGAGTAAATATCTCCACCGTTATCAATAGGTTCTCCTATACCATTGAAAGTTCTACCTAAAATACTTTCATTTAGTGGTAAATCTAGAGGTTTTTCATAGAAGCTAACTACTATATCCTCTACAGAGAAATTATCTGTATTAGCATAAACTTCTATAGTGACTGTATCATCATTAACCATTACAACAGAGCCAACGAATTCCATTCCTGCTGCGTGTACAGAAACTAGGGCATTATATGCAATATCAGTTACTTTTTCAATCTCGATAATAGATGATTCAATTTTTTTAATTTTAGTATATTCTTTTCTCATCAGCTACCCCCTCAAATTAGCAAAATAATTTTCAATCTTAGAGCCTAGCTGATTAAGCTTATCTAATTTATCATTTTCAACATTATATTTCATCTGGCTAATTTCATTTAATAAATCAGAATTATAAATCTTTTTATATGAAATACCATCATTTAGAGCTTGTTCGCTTAAGTTATTATATTTATCAATAACGTCTAACATTAATATTTGCTTATCTACTGGCACATATTTATCAACAGCGTTATAAGCATTTTGTTGTAAAAATCCATTTCTAATTAGAGCTGCAACATCTAGTACATTTTTCTGCTCATCAGATAGGGCATCAGACCCAACTAGCATCATAATAGATTTAACTTCTTCTTCTGAAATCAATACATTCATAAGTTTATTTCTTATGCCAATAATATCTGAATTGTAATGCTCTTTGTAATAATCTTGCATCTTGTCTAAATAATTAGTGTAAGATGTTAACCAGTTTATAGCTGGATAATGTCTTGAATAGGCAAGTTTACGGTCCAAACCTAAAAATACATTTACACTTCTTCTTGTAGCCTCTGTTACAGGCTCGGAAAAATCTCCACCTGACGGAGAAACTGCACCTATCAAGGTGACAGAACCCTTGCTACCATTCAAGTTTTCAAAATAACCGGCTCTTTCATAAAATTTTGAAAGTCTACTAGCTAAGTATGCTGGATAACCTTCTTCTGCAGGTATTTCTTCAAGCCTTGCGGATATTTCTCTTAGCGCCTCAGCCCATCTAGAGGTAGAGTCGGCCATAAGAGCAACATCATAGCCCATATCCTTATAATATTCTGCAATGGTTATACCAGTATAGATACTAGCTTCCCTCGCAGCTACCGGCATATTTGAAGTATTTGCAATAAGGATTGTTCTTTGCATCAAATCTTTTCCTGTATTTGGGTCAATAAGGTCAGGGAATTCTTCAAGTACTTGAGTCATCTCATTTCCCCTCTCACCACAACCGATATAAACAATAATATCTACATCAGAATATTGGGCGAGTTGGTGTTGAAGCATTGTTTTACCTGTACCAAAACCTCCAGGAATAGCAACAGTACCACCTTTTGCAATAGGGAAAAATACGTCTAAAACTCTTTGGCCTGTAACTAGTAAGTTCTTTAAACTTAAAGCTTTCTTAACTGGTCTTGGATTTCTAACTGGCCAATACTGGTAAAGCTTAAGATCAAAAACACCCTCATCATTTTCAACTTTAAGGATTGTATCTTCTAGTTTATACTTACCATCTTCTTTGGCTTCGATAATAACTCCATTGAAACTAGACATAAGTCTGTGCTCTATGACATTAGTTTCCTTAATAGTAGCATAAATATCAGACTTCTTTATCTTATCGCCCTTTTTAAATTTGATTTTAACATCCCATTCTTTTTCCAAGTCTAAGTTATCAAAACCAATACCTGATGGTATAAAAGCTCCATGCTCATCCATAATATGTTTAAGAGGTCTTTCAATACCATCGAACATATTTCCTAAAAGACCTGGACCTAATCTAACAGAAAGAGGCATTGATGTAGAAATAATATCCTCTCCCACTTTAAGACCTGATGTATCCTCATAAACCTGAATAGTTGCAAGATCACCGTCAACTGAAATAACCTCTCCAATTAACTTCAATTTGCCAACTGACACCATTTCTCTGATTTTAAGGTGTCTTGCATTTTGAGCATAAACAACTGGTCCATTAATAGTTTTAATTATTGGATTCATCAAAACGCTCACTTTCAAGAACTTGATATAATTTTTTACCAAATTCATATTTTTTATCTCTTATTCTTTCTTTATAGCTAAAGTTATACCTAAATTCATTGTTAATATCCTTTAGTATAAAGCCACCAATATAGGTATTATCCATCGCTTGTTTATTTTTAAAATCTATTAAATCCAAGTCATCCTCAAGAACGCACACAACAATTTCATCTTCTGATAAATTAAGTTCACTCATCATCTTCTTAATCTCATCTGGTAAAGATTGTTTATATGCATCAGTTTTTTTATAAGCTCTTAGCTTACTAATTAATCTATTATAAAAATCATCAAGCAATTCTTCTCTATAAGCATAGAAATCATTTTTCTCTTCTTGCTTAATCTTTGAGATTTCTTCATTTTTTCTTATCTTTAAAAAACTTTTTCTATCTTTAATATTTTCTTCAAACTCTTTATTTCTTTGTTTATTTTTATTATCAATATAGGATGAATTTTTCTCTGTTGATAAAAATAATTCATTATCAGTTTTTAATTTTTCTTCATCCCAAACCATCTTCCTAAAACTCGATAGTTTCGCTTCTAGATCTAACATATTACATCCTTTCAACCATCGATAATTACAATCAAAGGCATTGTGTAATCTCTTCTATAATTATCAATCCTATTTTTATTATTATTATAAACTGATCTTGTAATTATCAATATAGCAAGATTCTCATCCTTGTACGAATTTCTAAATTCCTCTTCAAAATTTTGATCTCCAACCAAGCTTGCTTCAATAGCTCCAAGTCGAAACATTGTAAGCAAGCTGTTTGAATCAGTTAGAATCTTTGCTTTCATTTTATGCGTTTAGTATCATGATAGAAATAATTACACCGAAGATAGCGATACCTTCAGCAAGACCTACGAATATGATTGTTCTACCAAGAATTGATTGATCCTCTGAAATAGCTCCAAGTGCTGCAGAACCAACTGTACCTACGGCATAACCTGTACCTATTGCTGCAAGACCTGTTGAAAGAGCTGCACCAATATACTTAAGTCCATCAGATGCTGCGGCTGCTGTAGCTGCGCCCTCTGCTGCTTTTGCTCCAGATGGAATCATAAGTACTACTATCATTAACATTACTGGCACAAAGGTAAATAAATTCATCTTCAATGCTTTAGAAATTTTTGCTTTTGATGGGTCTTCATTGTTCTTTAATAGGTATAAACCTGAATAAATTGTTATTATTACTACTGCTAA
>NZ_CAUPFR010000073.1:0-8598 GCF_963510575.1 uncultured Anaerococcus sp.
CCAGACTTCCTACTTTTTGAGTATCATCAAAGCCACAAAAACTGCCAATTAGCATTCCTAATATAGCTAAAATTAAAGGGCCTACAAAAAGTTTCAAAAAGCTCACCTTATAACCTGCAAGGATTTTTTCCTCTAATATTTTTAATTCATTTTTCTTTTCTTCTAATAATTTTTTCTTTTCCATGATTCCTCCTATACCCTAGTATTTTACTTTGCTTATTTCCCCTTTGGTAGTAAAATGTTAATAAGACAAAAAGGGGGTTAATATGACCGAAAATACACAAGACAAAAACAAAGTTACTATCACACGTGATATGATCATAGGCGATATAATCCAAGCTAAGCCAGAAGCTATCAACATCCTCATGATGAGTGGTATGGGCTGCATAGCATGTCCAACAGCTCTTTATGAATCTCTTGAAGAAGCTTGCATGGTTCACGGCATGGACCCAGATTATTTGCTAGAACAACTAAACGACTAAGAAATTCATCCTGAACTTAAAAGTAAGTTCGGGATTTTTTTATACCATCATAAACCTCTCATCGTCATTAAGGTCAAAAAGCAAATCCAAAAAGGATTTTTTATATTTTACGAATTTACCCTTGGAAAATAGGTCGAAAACCTCTTTGCGACTTGCCCAACGGGCCGCCTTGACCTCTTCTTTTTGTAATTTAAGTTCATTAATTTCTATATTTTTTCTAAGCATATAAAAATCATCAAACCCCTGGGCAAAATTCGCTGTTAGAATCGGTCTAATGCTTGTAAAATCAAACTCAATGCCTAATTCTTCATTAAGTTCTCGCCTGGCTCCCTCAAAAGAATCTTCCCCAGCCTGGCAGGCACCTCCACACGAAATATCCCAAAGACCACCCATTTTCTTATAATCAGCCCTTTGTTGGATTAAAAGCTCTCCCTTGTCATTAAAAATTAAGATATGGATTATAAGCCTTAGGCCACCTTGGGGAATTTCTTCATTTCTGGGATAAGTCTTGCCCGTTCTCCTCCTATCCTTATCGTATATATCTAAAATTTCCATTAATCCTCCTAGGAAAAAAGCCTGCCACAAAAATGGCAAGCCTATGTTTTATGCTTTTACAATTGCAGCTGTAAGTTTTGGTATTACTTGTTTTTTACGAGAAAGAACACCATCTGCATTGATAGTTCCATTTGGAGTTAAATCACCAAATTCTTCCTTGATTTCATCGTAATATTCACCCACAACTAGAAGTTCACTTCTTTGGTTAAAAATATCTGTAAGGACAAGGACAAAGGTATCTTCTCCTCTTTCCTTAATCTTATCTGCCATTAACTTTTTAAGATCATCCATAATTGGCACAAGCTCTTCAGGATTCATAGTGAAAACTTGACCTACTCTCACATTGGCATCGCCGATTGTAAAGGTCTTAATATCGCCCTCGATTAAATCCTTAGCAGACTTACCCTTTAGGGAAGTTCCTGCCCTAAACATCTTATCGGCAAATTCTTCCGGATTTATACCTGCAATCTTGCTCATCCTGTCTAGAATTCTCCTGTCAATGTCGGTTGTAGTTGGTGACCTAAATAAAAGAGTATCAGAAATAATTGCTGCACAAAGAATACCAGCAATTTCTCTTGATGGTCTAATACCTGATTCTAGGTACATTTCACTTATGATTGTGGCAGTAGAACCAACTGGTTCTGCCCTGAAAAATACTGGAGCAGTTGTAAGAATATTTGCCACTCTGTGGTGGTCGATAATTTCAACAATTTCTGCCTCGTCTATATCATCAATTGATTGGTTTCTTTCATTGTGGTCAACAAGGATAAGTTTTTTCTTGGTTGATGAAATTAGGTGGTACCTAGAAATAGAGCCCACAACTCTTTTTTTAGCATCTACAACCGGATAAGACCTAAACCTTGACTTAGCCATCATATCCTTCACAAGGTCAAGGGGATCATCAGTCTTAAAGTAAATCAAATTTTCAGTTGTCATTACCTGGCTAACTGGGATGGTAAGTGGCAAAAGTCTTGAAGTCATAAAGGAGTTAAATTCTGTAGAAATAACTGTAACCTTGTTTTCCTTGGCAAGGTCAACCATATCTTCACCAAGACTTGCCCCGTTAGTAAGAATCAAAAGGGAAATTTTTTGCCTTAAGAGGTAATCATAGTATTCAGCCCTATTGCCTGATATAACTATATCACCTTCAGCAAAAACATTGTCTAAGTTTTTTTCATCTCCACCCATGGCAAAAACTGTCATCTTGCCAGGAAAAGTTGCCTTATCATCAGCTAGATGAATAATTTTTGCAGCTAAAACGTCAACAATATTGTCAATAGAAGTATTTGACCTACCTAAAATTTCATCATCCCAAACATCCATATAAGACTTGGTAATGTTTGAAAGTGAGGCAATACCAACAATCTCTCCCTTATTATCCACAACTGTTAGGGAATTTGTAGCCCCCTTTTGGAAGGTGTCCCAAGCCTTTCTAATTGGAATAGAAGGGTCGATTATAGTTCCCTTATCAATTGCCAAATCGCCAACGGTAAGCTTCATAGATTCCTTAATCTCTGGTGGTTTTACCCCAAAATAATCAAGGACAAAACGACTTTCTTGACTAAGTTTTCCGAGCCTAATCGGAATCGCGTCATATTCTCCTAATCTGTTTTTTAGGTCAGCATAGGCAATAGCTGACATAACTGAATCTGTGTCTGGCTTTTTGTGGCCTGTAATGTAAACTGTTTCTCTCATCTTTTCCCCCTTTTAAGAAAAATCTACCTTAAGCATTTCTAGTTTGTACCTATTTATCTGGACTACACTTATTTTAATACCGTCAGCCTCCACACTATCACCTAGCTTTGGAATCCTGCCTAGCTTATCAATCAAAAATCCACCTATTGAGTCATTTTTGATTTGCTCTAGATCAGTATCAAAATAATCATTAAAATCATTTATATGGATAGATGGGTTTACCAAATATTCCTTATCATTAATCTTAAGGACAGTTTCAAGATGAGTGTCATACTCATCTTCAATCTCTCCTACCAATTCTTCTACTATATCTTCTATGGTTACAATTCCAGAAGTTCCACCATATTCGTCAATAACTATGGCAAGGGATACATTTTCGCCCCTCATCTGCTTAAAAAGGTCAAAGATGTGCATATTGTCATAAACATAAAAGGCAGGCCTAACCATCTCTTCGATGTTTAATTCCTTATCCTCAGCAATAAAAGCTACTATATCCTTCATATGTAAAATGCCTATGATATTGTCAATGGACTTGCCATATACTGGAATCCTAGAGTGTTTGCAATTTTTTAGGAAATCTTTTAATTCCCTATCTTCCATATCAACACCAATAGCTTCCATATTGGTCCTTGCAGTCATGATATCTTCAACATTCGAATCCCCAAACTCAAAAACATTGTTAATGATTTCTGACTCTTGGTCATTTATAACCCCTTGTTCTTCAGATACATCCACGATTGTCTTTAGGTCTTCTTCTGTAACCAAATCTCCCTTTGGGGTATTTTCCCCAATAACAAGCCTGGTCAAAAAATTTGTAATAGCTTGGAGAAAAAAAGACATGGGTTTTAGGATAAAATCAAAAAACTTTATGGGTTTAGCTACCCTAAGAGCAACCTTTTCTGACTCAGATGAAGCTATATTTTTAGGTGTCACTTCACCAAAAATCAAAATAGTTAAGGTTAGGACAACAGTTGAAATTATGGCACCCTTAGCCCCAAATAAATCTGTAAAAAATATGGTAGCAACAGTGGTAGTTGCTATATTTACTATATTATTTCCAATCAAAATGGTAGTTAAAACCTTGCCGATATTGTCAGTTAGTTTTCTAACCAAAGAAGAATTTTCAACTCCATTTTCTTCCATTTGTCTAATTTTAAATACATTTAAAGATGTAAGGGCAGTTTCCGATGAGGAAAAAAACGCACTTCCCAATACACCTATTATGATAACTATAAGTTCAATCCAATTCGTATGACTCATTTTTCCTTCTTTCTGATTATAATTCTTAGTCTTATACTTATTATAGCGATTTTTTTATCAAAAATAAAGCATTTTTAATGATAAATCAAAATTAAAACATATAATAGATTTGTATCATAAATAAAAGGAGGCAATTATGGCAGAAGTTTCATTTTTAGAAAAAACTTTCAAGCTAAACAAACATGGTACTAATGTTAAGACAGAGGTAATGGCAGGTATAACCACCTTTATGACAATGAGTTATATCCTTGCAGTAAATCCAGGCATCCTAAGCGAAGCAGGTATGGATTACGGTGCAGTATTTTCAGCAACCGTCATCGCAAGTGTTGTAGCCATGGTCCTAATGGCCTTTTACGCCAACCTACCTTTCGGTCTTTCTGCTGGTATGGGGCTTAATGCTTTCTTCACCTATACAGTAGTCGGTCAAATGGGTCATTCTTGGCAATTCGCCCTCACCGCAGTATTTTTAGAAGGAATTATTTTCATGTTACTATCTTTAGTGGGAGTTAGAGAAGCGATTTTTAACTCAATTCCAACAACCCTAAAGAAAGCAGTTTCAGTCGGTATAGGCTTATTTATAGCAGAGATTGGTCTATTAAATGCCAAAATCGTTGTTAAGGCAGAGCCAGCCCTCGCTCTTGGAAACCTAAAGAGTTTAGAGGCCTTTATATTTTTCTTTGCCCTAGTAATAATGATCGTATTGACAGCCAAAAAGGTGAAGGGTGCCCTACTTTGGGGAATCTTGGTATCCACCGTTCTTTCCCTAATCCTAGGTGTAACACATTTACCAGACACAAACATCGTTAGCCTACCACCATCAATCGCACCAGTAGCCTTTAAATTAGACTTTTCCAGTATTTTCTCTTTGGAGATGTTTTCGGTATTATTCTCATTCTTATTTGTAGATATTTTTGATACCCTAGGCACTCTTACAGGAGTAGCTACCAAGGCAAAAATGCTAGATGAAAATGGCAACCTACCTGAAGCAAGCAAGGCCCTAATGAGCGATGCTGTCGGCACAACAGTCGGCGCCCTACTTGGTACATCTACAATTACAACCTTTGTAGAAAGTTCATCAGGTGTTGCAGAAGGTGGTAGAACAGGTCTAACATCCCTTGCAACAGCAGGATGCTTCGTAATAGCAGCATTCTTCTTCCCAGTATTTTCAATAATCCCACCAGCAGCCACATCAGCAGCCCTAGTAACAGTAGGACTCTTCATGCTATCAACTGTTGTGGAAATCAATTTTGAAGATATCACAGAAGCCTTCCCAGCCTTCATGACAATCCTCATGATGCCACTATCTTATTCTATCGCAGAAGGAATCGCCTTCGGTATGATGAGCTTTGCAGCTATTAAACTACTAACTGGTAAAGGCAAGGAAGTAAGCTGGGTAATTTATGTTTTAGCAATTATTTTCTTTGTAAGATACATTATTTAAAAAATTTACTTGACAAAGTGCTAATGTTGTAATAAGATAAAGCTAACATAAATCGTAGATAGAATTAGTAGCAAATAATTAAGCCAACAGAAAGTTAATGGTTGATGAGAATTGCAGGGTACAATTATTTGTGAATGGGTCTATCAGATCAAAGGTGAAATTAAAGTAGCCGGCGGGTGGTTCTCACCTTACAGGGATAGGATATGAAAGTATCTAAAGAGGTCTATTTTTGATAGACAAATGAGGATGGCACCGTGGGCACTAGCTCGCTCCTAATATTTAGGAGCGAGCTTTTTTTATTAGAGCCAATAAAAAAAGAAAGGAAATAAAAATGCAAACAAATTCAATACAAACCAGAAACTTAACAGTATCAGCAATCTTTATGGCCCTAGGACTTGTCCTCCACTTGATGGTTCCAGGAGTATTTTTTGGAGTCAAACCAGACTTCTTACTCTCAATGATGTTTATATCCCTTATGGTAGTAGGAGATGTCAAAGAAGCCCTTTTATTAGGAGTTGCGGGTGGAATCATGTCTGCCCTTACAACAGGTTTTCCAGGTGGTCAAATCCCAAATTTCATAGAAAAAATCATCACCTCCCTAGTTGTTTTTTACGTCATCAAAGCCATGGATAAAAATTTCTCTATACCAAAGATAATCCTAATCTTTGCCCTAGGCACCATGGTTTCAGGCACCCTATTCTTATCAATAGCCCTCACCATGACCAAACAACTAAATTTATTCATCCCATCCTACCCAGCAGTCCTAGTAGCCATGGCCATAAACGCCATACTTGGAATCTTCCTCTACAAGGCAACCCAAAGGATGAACCTTTTGAAATAAAAATAAAAGAACTCCTGAAATATTTGTGATATGAAAAAAAATTATAAATCTAAAAAGGCCCCCAAGACTTTTGATTCAAGCTTAGGGGCCTTTGTTTTTCCTTAATTTTTCTGCATTTTTAAAATTTAGCCTTAATTCTACAAGGTCTTTAGCATATCGACATAGTTTGGCATAGAATAGTTTTCTCTTGATATTAATTTTTCTAGAGTATCTGAGATTTTTCTTACCTCTCCTGCCACTTGGCTTGTTTCTTTTTGGAGAAATTCGGCTTTTGCTTGTATATTTGAAATCTCTTCACTTTTTTCTATCAGGTCTGAAATTTTTTCTGAATAGGCTAGGAGTTCTCCCACCTCTTCATTAATCCTCCTTGCCCTTTGGCTAAGATTTTCATTTTCCATAAAGGATAGATAATCTTTGATTCCCTTGATTTCCCTCATGGCTGATGGGAGGATTTCTTGATGGATCATATTTTTTAAGATTTCTAGCTGGGCTTGGAAAAATTTTATAACATCTTCAAAACCAACATATAGCAAGGATTCAATTTCCTTTTGACTAAAAATGCCAACTTTTTCAAAAATATGGTAGGCATTTGCATCTTTTGCTGCCTTTAGGGCATCAAGATAGGTTGGGTAATTTTCAAGGCCTCTTTTCCCCGCTTCTTTTTTCCAGTTTTCTGAATATCCATCTCCTTGGAAGAGGATATTTTTGTTTTCTAGATAAATTTCTTTAATAATTTTATAGGCTTCTTCTTTTAAATTTTCTTCGCTTACACCTTTTAACCTAGAGTAAATTCTCTCCAAAGCTTCTGCCATACCAATATTTATAACCGTATTAAGGTCGGCTGCAGATTGTGATGAGCCTAGCATCCTAAATTCAAATTTATTGCCAGTAAAGGCTATAGGTGAGGTCCTATTCCTATCAGAAGTATCTGTCCTCATCTCTCCTAGATGAGGAATTTTCACCTTATTGGCAATAATTTTTCCCTCAAAATCGTCATTGGCAATAGCCTTTAAGGCTTCTTCCAAATCACAACCTATGAACATGGAAATTATAGCAGGTGGCGCCTCATTTCCTCCCAACCTGTAATCGTTAGTTACTGTAGATGATGCTATCCTTATTAGCTTTTGGTATTTGTTGCAAAACTCAACCATGGCTGATAAAAATATGAGAAATACCATATTGTTTTTTGGGTCTTTGCCTGGCGAAAATAAGTTTTTTCCATAATTTGTTGCCAGAGAATAGTTGTTATGTTTGCCTGACCCTGCCATATTCTTGAAAGGTTTTTCCTTTAAAAGGCAAACCAAGTCGTGTTTGAGGGCAGTTTTTTCCAAAATATACATCAATAGCTGGTTATTATCCACAGAAATATTGGCATTTTCAAACATTATAGCTATCTCAAATTGGTTTGGTCCTACCTCATTGTGTTCGGCTTCCATGTAGATTCCCAAATCGTAAAGAGCCTTGTTGACATCTTCATAAAAGGCATTGACCCTCTCAGGAATAGCTCCCAAATAATGGGAAACTAGCTCTTTTTCAACCATTGGGTCAGATCCCACCAAGGTCATACCAGAATATTCCAAGTCGATTCTCTGGTCAAAATATTTTTTGTCGATCAAATAAAATTCTTGTTCAAGACCAACTTTTGCCTTGACCCTGTAAGTAGGTTCGTCTTTTAGAAATAAATTGCAAAGCTTTGTTGCAACCTTACTTACCATGTTCATCGATTCAATCAAAGGTAATTTCTTGTCGAGTTTTTCTCCATAAAAGGAAACAAAAACTGAAGGGATATACAAAACCTTATCCAAAATAAAGGAATTGGCTGTCAAATCCCAATATGTATAGCTCCTGGCTTCGAATGTTGAACGCATACCTCCAGACGGAAAAGACGAAGCGTCCGGTTCACCGATTATAAGCTCCTTGCCAGAAAACCTATTTATAGGATTGTGCTTGTCGTCCCTATTTAAAAAGGCAGTTTTTTTGGTAGCAGTTTTGCCATTTAGGGGTTGAAACCAATGGGTGTAGGATGTCGCACCCTTGGAAATAGCCCAAGATTTCATGGCATGGGCAATAGAATCAGCAGTTTCCCTATCTAAAGTTGCATTATTCCTAGCAGCTTCCTTCCATTTTAGATAAACTGGATAAGGAACATTTTCCTTCATTGTTTTCTTGTCAAAAGCTAGATTTCCAAATTCTTTCAAAATAATACTTCCTTACTTTTTTCCTTGTGTGAAATTTTCTTTTTCATTATACCTCGTTAAATTTAAAAAATAAATTTAGGTATAGCTAGGATTTTCATTTAAAATCACAAAAAAATCGCCCTGGCT
>NZ_CAUPFR010000074.1:0-8314 GCF_963510575.1 uncultured Anaerococcus sp.
ATGTTTAGTTTCCTCGTCTTTTTTCTATATTAGGACTTTTGCAACAGCCCCTTTTAAGTTTATATAAATTATTGCTTTATTATAAATTTAGGTCTATTTCATAGGTCCTTTTGGCCTTTTTAAACAAAAATTCTCCACCTCCCACACTCATCGAAGCCATAAATCTAGCAAGCATACTTATTTTAGTATTTTGGCCTTGCCTTGTAGGAAGTGTGGAGAAGTTCGTGGGCACGTTCGCTACCAGGCTCTCCCAAGTATTCTTCGTAAAGCTTTTTGATGGATGGATTTTCGTAAGACTTTCTGTAGATTTTCTTTTCATCTATGGAATAAAGGCTAGCCGCCCTTTTCTTTAGGATTGTAAGGTCGCCCTTGTGGTAAGGTTGACCACCACCGCCTATACACCCACCCGGACAAGCCATTACCTCAATTGCATCGAGTTTTTCCTCGCCAGAACGGATTTTTTCTAGGATTTTCCTAGTATTGCCAAGACCATTTACAACACCAATGTGGATGTCCCTGCCATTTACACTTACAACCGCCTTTTTAACTCCCCTAAGGCCCCTTAATTCCTCGTATTCGACCTTTTCTAGGCTTTGACCTGTGAGGGTATCATAAGCAGTCCTGATTGTAGCTTCGATTACCCCACCACTGGCGCCGAAAATTGTACCCCCACCAGTAGATTCGCCCAAAGGATTATCAAAGTCAGATTTTTTTATATTAACAAGGTCTATACCAGCTTCTTTGATCATTGAGGCAAGCTCCCTAGTTGTGATTACTATATCAACATCAGATACGCCTTCGTTGTGGAGTTCGTCCCTCTTTGCCTCATATTTTTTGGCAATACAAGGCATAACTGAAACTACGGTAATCTTTGCTGGGTCAATTCCTATTTTTTCTGCATAATAAGTCTTGGCTATGGCCCCAAACATCTCATGTGGAGACTTGCAGGTAGATGGGATATCTATTAGGTCAGAAAACTGGCCTTCCATGAAATTTACCCAACCTGGGCAACATGAAGTCAAAATTGGCTTGCCCTCACCAAGTCTTTCTATAAATTCATTGGCTTCTTCCATAATAGTTAAGTCTGCTGCAAAATTTGTATCAAAAACCCTATCAAAACCAAGGTTTCTAAGGGCTGTGACCATTTGACCCGTAACTTCAGAACCGGCTTCTAGACCAAATTCTTCGCCCAAGGCCACCCTCACAGCTGGGGCAACTTGGACTATTACCAGGTCTTCACCACCTTTTCTCTGGAGGATTTTCCATACTTCTGAGACGTTTGATTTTTCTGTTAGGGCACCGGTTGGGCACACTGCCAGGCATTGGCCACAGAAGGTGCAGGTTGTATCAAACATTGGCCTAGAGAAAGTCGAACCGACGTGGGTCATAAAACCACGGCCGATTTCTGCAAGAGCGCCCACAGTCTGAACTTCATTGCACATAGTCTCGCAACGCCTGCAAAGTATGCACTTGTTTGGGTCTCTCACAAGAGAATAAGAAGAATCATCAATCGGCAAATTCCTCTTTTCGCCCGGATACCTTATTTCTCTAATATTAAGGTCAGCTGCAAGCTTTTGGAGTTGGCAATCGAGATTTTTCGCACACTTCAAACAGTCAGTCGGGTGGTCAGATAGGATTAGTTCTACCACAGCACGCCTTGCCCTAATTACCCTTTGGCTATCAGTCCTGATTTCCATTCCCTCCTTGGCAAAAGTTGCACAAGCAGGAACTAATTTGCCCTTTTTTACATCTTCAACCAGGCAAACCCTACAAGATGCGAGTTTATTTACAAAGTTAATCCCAGATAAGTCCATGTGGCAAAGAGTAGGAATTTTAAAATTTAAAGCTTTGGCAGCTGCCAGCAGGGTGGTTTTTTCCCTAACTTCTGTTTCTATATCGTTTATTTTTAACCTAATCATCTCTCCTCCTAGCCTAAAACTATGGCATCAACTGGGCAATTTTCCATACAAGTTCCACACTTGATGCAGGTATTTTTGCTTATAAAATGAATTTCCCTAGCCTTGCCAAAAATTGCCCCAACCGGGCAAGCCCTCTGACATTTGCCACAACCTATGCACTTATCTGTAATTTCATAGGCCAACAAGTCCTTGCACCTTTTTGCAGGACAAGTTTTCTGATCACCTACATGGGCCAGGTATTCGTCATAAAAATAATTCATTGTCGAAAGAACTGGGTTCGGCGAAGCCTGGCCCAGACCACAAAGGCTGGTTTCAGAGACAATTTCTGAAAGTTCCCTGAGTTTAAAAAGAGTTTCTTCGCTAGCCTTGCCGGATACGATTAAATCAAGCATTTCAAGGAGCCTTTTGTTGCCAATCCTACATGGTGTACACTTGCCACAAGATTCGTCCACAGAAAATTCTAGGAAAAACCTCGCCACATCCACCATGCAGTCGTCTTCGTCCATTACAACCATGCCCCCAGAACCCATGATAGAACCGATTTTCTTTAGCGATTCGAAATCGCAACCAGTATCAAAAAGCGATTTAGGTATACAACCACCGGACGGCCCACCAGTCTGAACAGCCTTGGCTTTTTTGTCATTTTGGATACCCTTGCCTATATCATAGACAATGGTGTTTATGGATGTGCCCATAGGGACTTCTACGAGGCCTGAATTTTTAACCTTGCCAACTAGGGCGAAAACCTTGGTTCCTGGAGATTTTTCTGTTCCGTAGGCCCTAAAATATTCAGCTCCCTTTAGGATAATCTGGGCCACATTTGCCAAGGTTTCTACGTTGTCGATGACAGTCGGGTTGCCCCAAAGACCCTTAACCGTTGTCCTAAATTCCTTATTTCTTGGCATACCACGCTTGCCCTCGATTGATTCCATAAGGGCTGTACCCTCACCACAAACAAAGGCGCCAGCACCAAGTCTTAGGTCAATATCAAAGGAAAAATCAGATCCCAATATATTTTCCCCAAGCAAATTGTATTTTTTAGCATCTTCTATAGCTCGCCTAAGAGCCTTAACTGCCTTTGGATATTCCGCCCTAACATAGATAAATCCTTGACTTGCACCAACAGCTCTAGCACAAATTGCCATGGCTTCCAAAACAGAATGTGGGTCATTTTCCAAAACTGACCTATCCATAAAGGCGCCAGGGTCGCCCTCATCGGCGTTGCAAATTATGTATTTAATATCGGTATCTTGTTTAAAAGCAGTTTCCCACTTGCGACCAGCCGGAAAACCTGCCCCACCCCTGCCCCTAAGGCCTGAGTCTGTGACGACCTCTATAATCTCTTCCCTATTCATCTGGTAAATGGCTTTTTCTAGGGCAAAATACCCATCTCTGCCTATGTATTCTTCTATGGATGCAGGGTCGATTATGTCGCAATTTCTCAAAACAAGCCTGGTTTGCTTTTCAAAAAATTCTCCCTTTAGTTTGATATCATCGCCTTTTATGTAATATTTTTCAGGATCTAATCTGGCAAGTAATTTGTCATAGCCTTCTTTTTTTATTTGATCAAGCCTTGACTTCATTTGTATCCTCCAAAACCTCCTTGATTATATCGGAAACCATAGCCCTGCTCGCCTTTTCGATATTCCTTGATGAGTCAATACTTACAACAGGAGCTACCCCACATTCACCAATGCACCTGGCTTCAGTAAGGCTAATTTTCCCATCTGGAGTAGTCTCACCAACCTTGATGCCAAGCTCTTTTTCAAGCTCTGCCAAGATTTTATCAGACCCTTTCACATAGCAGGCTGTGCCCAGACATATGCAAATCTCGTGCTCTCCCTTGGGAATAAAGGAGAATTGGGAGTAGAAACTTGCTACCCCATAGATTTCTGAAGAGTGAACTCCCATCCTAAGGGCCATCAAATCCACAATTTCTTCAGGTATATAGGAAAAAATTTCCTGGGCCTTTTGCAAAATCGGCATGATAGCGCCCTTCTTGTTCTTGTTAGCTTCCAAAAAATTTAGAAATTCTTGGTACTTATCCTGATCTTTTCTAAAACAAAAACTCATAACCAACCATCCTCCTTAAATCCATGATATCTTTTTATGAAAACAATTTCAAGACGAAAATCCTTTTAAATTACACATTGATAAATAATTAACTAATCGTTTTCACAAATAATTTCTAGACAAAAAAATAGGACAAAAAAGTCCTATCTTTGTTTATATTTAATTTTAATATCCTAAAACGCCCAGTTACCATCCTTAAAGATTGGATAGGCTTTTTCATTTTTGTAACCGATTATTTCTAGGTCCTTATCTCCAACCATGAAATCTTCGTGGATTAGGGAATCATTTATACCGATAGAATTAACCTCACTATCGTCAAGGTCGGCCCCACCTTCAACACAGGTTGGATAAGCCTTGCCTAGGGCAAAGTGGCAGGAAGCATTTTCGTCAAAAAGGGTGTTATAAAATAAGATATTTGAATTTGAAATTGGGCTATCATAAGGAACGAGAGCTATTTCGCCGAGATTTTTTGAGCCTTCATCTGAATCCAACATCTTTTTTAGGGTATCCTTGCCTTCCTTGGCGTCAAAATCAATTACCATCCCATCCTTGAAGGTAAATTCAAAGTGATTTATAACTACACCATTGTAAACAAGAGGTTTAGTTGCCACAAGCTTGCCATCAACCCCATCGTATTGAGGAGCAGTGAAGACTTCCTCAGTTGGCATATTTGGAATAAACCTATCGCCCTTTGCGTTTTTAGATCCAGCAGACATCCAGATGTGATTTTTTGGTAATTTCCCCTTCAAATCTGTACCATTAGCTGATTTGTAATGAACATAATCAAATTGATGGCTATTCAAAAAGTCTGCCTTATCATCGAGAGTCTTAAGGTGGTCCTCCCAATTTTTCTTAGTTTCTTCCCAAGATTCAGAAACCCTGCAAACATCAAGGATAACTTCCCAAAGCCTTTCGCAAGCTGCATCGCCCTTAAGGTCTGGAAAAACTTTTTCTGCCCATTTTACAGATGGAACTGAGATTACAAGCCAAGATACAATGTCATTCATAGTATATTTTACAAAGTCTTTTAGCTTTAGGGAACGAGCCTTAACAGCCTCAGAAATCTTTGCCTCATCAAGTCCCTTTAGGAGATCTGGGTCTTCAGAAACAATGGAAATCCTATTAGACCTCTTGTCTGCAATTTGATAGCGAGACTTCTCCACAACCCAGTCAGGCACTTCGTTTAAGGTTTCTTGACTTTCGTATTCGTAGGCAAGTCTTGTAAGAGCATCATCAACCCAATTTATAGAAACCTTACGAGCCCCCTTCTCATAAGCCGCCTTAGTAATAAGACGTGCTAGTTCAGGCGACTCAACAGGAGAAGAAATTAAAACATCCTCCCCATTTTGCACATTAACACCAAACTCAACAGCAAGCCTGGCAAAATTTTCTATTCTTTTTTGCATAAAATCCTCCCTTTAAATAAGATAATCTTATGATAGATTATACCAATTTTATTTTTTCTTATCCGAGATAAATTATCTTTTTTATTAATCCGAGATTAATTTTATCTTATAAATGTTCTTGGTCATTTACATGACCCCCTCCGTATCTGGGGGAACCCCCAGGGGGCTTTCCGTATGCCCCCTCATCGGGTTCCCCCAGGCCCCCTTTCCGTTACACCCCCGAACGGCTCCTTAGCGGAGTGCGGATAAGGAAGCTTGCTTTTCGCAAGCTTTTTTGGATAGAGAGATTAGCCTTGTATGTGATTGCGTATTTCCTTACTATCATTCTAATAATCAGGTCACTAAAAACTGATAACTCGGCTACGCCTCAAACAATCAGTTTTTTTAACGTGACCCTCTATTAGAATTTAGGCCTTGGTAGATTAGGGAATTGTCTCGAAGTACATACAAGACTTAGGCTCGTTTGGCTTTCGCCAAACATTGCTAAATTTATTTGTATTTTTAATTAATTTAAAACAAAATAATTATAAATCATAAGACCTAGTATTTTTGTAAATGAGGGAGGCGTTAAGAAAATCTCACTGAAAGCTATCTAAAAGTGAAGACTTTATAAATACTGTGAACTAATGTAAGTTTTAAAATACAAGTCAGACGAGATTGAGATTTTTAGCCGACTGAATGTCAAAAAAGTTAAAGTCTAGTCCAATTAATACAAAGACGTAAACTATACAAAAAAAGATTTCCAAAGGAAATCTACTGCTCATGCTCCCCGCCAGAGGGGTCGCCCGGAGGGGGTAGCCGAAGGGGGTCTAAGGGGGAGCCGGTTGGGGAACATACGGAAAGTTCCCCTGGGCTCCCCCTTTGAACGGAGCAGTTATGTCAATGACTTAGAAAATCTATAAGATAAATTCAATCTCGGATTGAAAAAATCAATACCTTATCTTGGATAAGCAAAATACAAAGTGATATAATAACAAGTAGTTAAAAGATTTAAAATTATTTTTTATATAAGGAGGAAAAAATGAAAAAAAGATGTGATGTTGACCCTAAAGAAACTTGGGCCATTGAAGACCTTTATGCTTCTGATGAAGCTTTTTATGCTGATATTGAAAAACTAGCCAAAATGGCAGATGATTTTAAGGAAAAATATGCAAAGCTTGAGACTAGCGAGGATGTTTATGCTTCTCTAGAGGCTTATTCAGATATAATTTCCCTTACAGATGGCCTTGGCACTTTTTCTGGTATTTCTAAGGAAACAGATGCCACAGATGATGCCATGGCTAAAAGAGATGCCAAGTTTGGTAGCGAAGTTTCAAAGATTTTTGCCAAACTTTCTTTCTATGATTCAGCCCTTGTCAAGGTTGATAGCAAAATCCTAGATGAAGTTATCAAAAACCACCCAGACTACGCTTATTACCTCAAAAGGATAAAGGATAAGGCAAAATATTTACTTGATGAAAAGACCGAAGCAGCCCTTGCTGCCCTTGCACCTACCTTTGATGCTCCATATACCAACTACAATGACATGAGATATGGGGATATGAAATTCGAAAATATCAACCACAATGGCAAGGAAGTTGTCCTAAACCACAACACTTTCGAAGAATTTCTAGAAGGTGAAACTGACACAGAATTAAGAAGAAAGGCCTTTGCTGACTACCACAAGGTTTTAGCAGCTTACCAAAATGCTGACGCTTCAGTTTATAACAACCTTATCCAAAACGAAAAGATAATGGCAGATTTACGTGGCTATGAATCAGTCTTTCACTATTTACTAGCTCGCCAAGACGTAGATTTTGATATTTACGAAAACCATATTGACATAATTATGGAAAAACTTTCCCCAATTATGAGAAAATATGCAAATATTATCAAAAACCACTACGGCCTAGACCAAATGACCTACGCTGATTTAAAACTTTCCATTGACCCAGACTATGAACCACAAGTTTCCATAGAAGAAGCGAGAGACTATATAGTTGACGGCCTATCTCCACTCGGAGAAAACTATATCGGCTACATGAAACAAGCCTTTGCTGATAGGTGGATAGACTATTCACAAAACATCGGTAAGAGAACAGGCGCCTTCTGCTCCTCACCTTACCCATCCCACCCATTCATCATGACAACCTACAACCATTCCATGAGCCAAGTCATGACCTTAGCCCACGAACTAGGCCACGCCGGCCAAGGCATCCTTTCAAACGCCAACCAAAACGCCCTCTCATGCGATATGTCCATGTACTTCGTCGAAGCTCCATCAACAGCCAACGAAATCACCATGGAAAGATATCTCTTGAAAAAAGCCAAAGACGACAGGGAAAAACTTTGGGTCCTATCAACCATGATTGGCAAAACCTACTACCACAACTTCGTAACCCACTATCTCGAAGCAGCCTTCCAAAGAGAAGTCTATAGGAGAGTAGAAAAAGGTGAAAGCCTATCAGCAGCTGATTTTAATGCAATTTTCAAAGAAAAACTAGAAAAATTCTGGGGCGACGCTGTAGTCTTAAATGAAGGAGCAGAACTCACCTGGATGAGACAACCACACTACTACATGGGACTATATTCCTTCACCTACCAAGCAGGTCTTACAATAGGCACAGCCATCTCAGAAAAAATAGTCCACGGCACAGAAGAAGACAGAAAACAGTGGCTAGAAGTCCTAAAACTAGGCGGATCCATGGGTCCAATAGACTTAGCAAAAGCAGCGGGCGTAGACATGACAAGCACAAAACCAATAGAAGACGCAATCGACTTCATCGGTCAAATCATAGATGAAATTGATGGGCTTTTGAAAAAACTAAATATGTACAAATAAGCAAAGGTGATGTTGCAGAATAGATTTATCTATTCTGCTAATCACTTTTTTTCTTGTATATTAGTATCAAGCCATTAATTTTTATAGAAGTTTTT
>NZ_CAUPFR010000075.1:0-8171 GCF_963510575.1 uncultured Anaerococcus sp.
ATCCAAGAAGGGTAACAATTACAAAACTAGATGGTAAAAAGATGGACGAGGAATTAGAAGAAGCTGTAAATAAATATTTGGTTTTATATATCCTTCTTTTTATCCTCTTTATGGTAATAGTAAGTAGGGATGTAGAAAATTTTGAAGCAGCCTTTGCGGCAGTAGCTACAACCTACAACAACGTAGGACCAGGCTTAAAAGACTTTGGGCCGGTATCATCCTTTGCAGCTATGGCACCGGCATCTAAATTTACCCTAACCTTTGCCATGCTATTTGGAAGGCTCGAACTATACCCAATGTTATTATTATTCTCACCTTATAGCTACAAAAAATTAGCTGGGAGAAAATAGAAAAATATTGACAAATACAAGAAAAGCTGGTATTATATATCAGTCGACTCAGACCTTCATAAGGAATCGAGACGAATCGCATATCCTGGGAGCGATGAAAAAATGCCAGGACGAGTACAGCCGCAAGCTACTAGTGCGGTGTCTAAATATAGTAGCCGAAAAAATTATAGGAGGATGAGATGAAACATCAAAAGACATGGACTGCGACTCCATCAAACATCGAAAGAAAATGGTATGTTGTTGATGCAGAAGGCATGGTTCTAGGTAGACTAGCAAGCCAAGTTGCAGCAATACTAAGAGGAAAGAACAAACCAACCTTTACTCCACACTTTGACACAGGAGACTATGTAATAGTTGTAAATGCTGACAAGGTAGTGCTTACAGGCAACAAAGAAGATCAAAAAGAATACAAGAGATATTCTGGATACACAGGTGGTCTTAAAATTACTAAATTTAAAGACATGCAAGCTAAGTTCCCAGAAAGAATTGTAGAACACGCTATCGTAGGAATGCTTCCACACAACAAACTTGGTCGTGCTATGGCAAAGAAACTAAGAGTTTATGCTGGCGCTGATCACGGTCATGAAGCACAATTCCCAGAAGCTTTAGATCTTAAATAAGGAGTAAAAAATGGCAGATAACATTATACAATCAACTGGTAGAAGAAAAACCTCTGTTGCTAGAGTAACAATGGTACCAGGATCTGGAAATATAATCGTAAATGGAAAAGATTTAGATCAATATTTTGATTTT
This sequence comes from uncultured Anaerococcus sp., assembly GCF_963510575.1. Lineage (GTDB taxonomy): Bacteria > Bacillota > Clostridia > Tissierellales > Peptoniphilaceae > Anaerococcus. Next base: position 1,104 of record NZ_CAUPFR010000075.1, read on the forward strand.
GAATCTCTTAAAATAGTAGTAAGAAGCCCACTAACATTAACAGAAAATCTTACAAGCTATGACATAAGAGTAAATGTAAATGGTGGTGGATTTAATGGTCAAGCAGGTGCTATTAGACACGCAATCGCAAGAGCGCTAATAATTGCAAACCCAGACCTAAGAATTGCCCTAAAGAGAGCAGGCTTCCTAACACGTGATTCACGTAAAAAGGAAAGAAAAAAACCAGGTCTCAAAAAGGCGAGAAAATCTTCACAATTCTCAAAGAGATAATATGCAAATCGCAGGAATGTTTATTCTTGCGATTTTTTTCTTGAAAGGTTTTTATGAATAAAATTAATTACAATAGGCTAATGGAAGAAACCCTTGAAAAATTGAAAAAAGAAGGAAAAAAACCTAGGCTCTTGCTCCAAGTTTGTTGTGGCCCTTGTTCAACACAGGTTATCCAAAGGCTTAGGGAATACTTTGCCATGGATTTATATTTTTATAACCCAATGATTTACCCAAGGTCAGAACTCGATAAGCGTGCAGAAAATCTAAAAAAAGTTGCAGAAAAATCTAATTTTGAGGGAGAAGTTATAATTCCTCTTAATGATATGAAAGACTTTTACCAAGTGGCACAAAAAAGAAAAGATGACAGAGAATTTGGTATGGCTTGCTATGATTGTTACAAATTAAGGCTAGAAGAAACAGCAAGACTTGCCAAGGAAAAATCCTACGAATATTTCACAACTACTTTATCAATCTCACCTTATAAAAATGCCCAGTGGCTAAATGAAATAGGACAAGATCTTGAAGAAAAATACGGCGTAAAATATTTATTTGCTGATTTTAAAAAAAGAGATGGATACAAGAAATCTATTGAGCTTTCAAAGGAATATGGGATTTATAGGCAGGAGTATTGTGGCTGTATTTTCTCAAAAAAAGAAATGGAAGAAAATAATTGTTAGCTTTTTAATAAATGGGTATGTTATTAATAGGAGATGGCTATGAAAGACTTACTTTTAATTAAAAAAATAAATCCTCTTATAGATTCTGCAAAAGTTTTTCCTTTCACCTTTCAATTAGATGAAAAATTCACTAAAAAGGAGGCGATGGAGATTTTCTGTGGCCTAAAATCAAAGGGCATAATCGCAGAGGATGAGTTTATGATTAAGGATAAGAGTTTCACAGTCAAAATAAACTCCGGAAATACAACACAAGTAATGAAGGAGATATTAGCGAGAAACCTAGATATATATGGAGTATATATACCATACGGTGATTTGCTAGAAAAAGGAGAAATAAATGAGTAAAGTATTAGAACTATTAAATGACCAAATGAACTTTGAATATGAATCAGCCTACATTTACAAGGCAATGGCTGCTTACACAGACAGACTTGAACTTGATGGATTTACACATTGGTTTGATGGCCAAGTTCACGAAGAAATCGAACATGGCGAAGCTATGAAACACTTCCTTCAAGAAGTAGGCTACGATGTTAGATATAAAGCTATAGCTGAACCACAATATGACTATGAAAGCCTAGTAGATGTATTTAAGGCAGCCCTAGCTCATGAAAAAGAAGTTTCAAGAAGAATTCTTGAAATAGCAGAAGTTGCTAAAGATGAAGACCTAAGAGTATTTTCATTCATCAAAGGTTTCATTGATGAACAAGTAGAAGAAGAAGATACAGTAGGTAAAATCGTAACTAGACTAGAAAGAATCAATGGCAACTGGGGTGGAATCTACATCCTTAATGGCCAACTTGCTAGAAGACAATAATTATCACAGGGAGCTTAGGCTCTCTTTTTTTGTTAATAAATATTATTAAAGTATAACTTGAGATATGGACAATTTTAAAAATAATTATTAATATATTTGACACTCGACTTTAATATATGTATAATATTCTCAAAAGGAGCTAGATATGATAACTTTACTTTTAATCATTGGTGCCATTTTTGTCGGCATCCCACTTATAAAATTATTTTTAAAACTAATCTTGGGTATTTTGGGCATTAGCCTAGGTCTGGTGAGCCTTCCCTTATTGCTAGTTGGGTGCTTGGTTATTTTACCAATTGTGATTGTTTTTGGTATCCTAACCCAACTCTTGCCTATCATTATTGTTGGGGGACTTATATACCTAGGATATAGGTATATGACAGATAGAAACTATTATTGAAAAAGACTAAGCAGAAATTTTTGCTTAGTCTTTTAATTTATAGGTTTAAAACAAATTTTTCTATGGCTTCGCCAACTGCACCCTTGTTGTTATCTTGTTGGGTAACATAGTCTGCAGTTTGTCTTACTTGGAGTCTTGCATTTTTTACCGCCACAGACCTGCCAACTTCTTCAAGCATGGCTACGTCATTGTGGTTATCACCTATGGCAAGAACATCTTTTAAGTCTATGCCATAGTAGTCGCAAACTTTTTTTAGGGCCACAGCCTTGTTTACACCCTTGGCATTTATTTCCATATACATATTTGAAGAATAGGAAATTTCTAGCTCGTAGTTGGTTATTTTTGCTATATCTACCTCATGAGCTTGGAGTTTATTCATATCTGTATTTTTTATAATTACCTTTAAGATTGTTTCATCTTTTAGAAATTCAATATTGTCTGTATCTAGGATATTTATGTGCTTTTCGGCAACTATTGTATCGTCAGATAGGTTTATACCGTATTTTTTATCTAGGGTGTAAAGATAAAAAGTTAGGTTGTTTTCATAGGCGTAGGCGAAAATTCTTCTGGCATAGTCAAAGTCCATGTCAACTACATTTACAACTTCTTTGGTTTTTACATTCATTATAACAGCTCCGTTACAACAAACGATGTACCTATCGTCAGCTACTACACCTGCTTGTTCTGGTATGTCAAAAATTTCATAAGGGCCTCTGCCAGTTGCAAGCATGACTATTATGCCCTTTTCTATTGCCTTTTTGATGGCTATTTTATTTCTTTCTGGTACTTTCTGATCTCGGCTTATTAACGTTTCATCTATATCTGATGCAATTAGTTTAATCATATGGGTCCTTATTTATAGTTTTCCTTTAGGAATTTTATTATATCGTCAGATTCGTATAGGTATTCGCCATCGTGGTAGAGGCAAGGAACTTGTCTTTTTCCACCCTTTTCTATTAGCTCTAGCATAGCCTCTCTATTTTCATTTATATTTACTAGTGGAATATCTATATTATTTTCATTCATAAAATCTTCGACTTTTTTACAAAACCTACAAACTGTACCGATATATAACTTGTAATCTGTCATAGTTTCTCCTTTTTTTATAAAATACTTTTATTTACGCTCTATTATGGTATATTATACTAATGAAACGAAACTTTTTAAAGGTGGTAAAATGAAATCAAAAATAATGGCTCTAATTAGATTTGTCCTTATTTTGATAATCTTAGCCTGCATTTCTATCTTAGGTAAGAGGGGCTTAGATTACTGGACAAACATGAAAAACAACAGATATATAGAAGATTTATCAAAAGAAGTAGAAGAGGTAGTCGATAGGGATGATGAGAAGGGTTCTAAAGAAGAAGTCAAAGACCCAATGAAAAGACTTGAGAAAATCCACTTGACACTGCTAAAAAAATTAAAAGAACAAAACTCTGATGTAATTGCTATAATTGAAATTCCTGGAACTGGTATAAAATATCCAATCCTTCAAGGTCCTGATAATGAATACTATTTAAGAAAGGGACTTAACAAGGAATATGATATAGCAGGTTGTGTATTTATGGATGTATATAATTCTCCAGATATGAATGATGATAATTCAGTAATTTATGGTCACCATCTAGAGATAAACTCTATGTTTACACCACTTGACCAATACAGAAAACAAGAATTTGCAGAAAAAAATAGGATTATTTATGTAACCACAGAAGAAGGTTTAAGGAAATATGAAATTTTCTCAGCTTATGGTACTCCATCAACTTCAGACTATAGGACTTTAGACTTTACTTATGAGGGGGACAAGGTTCCTTATTTCAACAAGCTTAGATCAAGTTCTGAAGTTCAGCTTGAAACAAGACCTTTTAAGGAAGATGATACAATACTAACCCTATCAACCTGCCAATATGACTATGCAGATCAAAGGCTTGCTATCCATGCCCTTAGGATTAAATAATGAGATATATTACTAAGGATAAGAGAAAATTAGATATCAAAGAAGGCCCTGAGGGACTTATCCTCAGGGAGGATTCTTTTAAAGTTGACCATATTTTTGAATGTGGTCAATGTTTTAATTTTAGAAAAAATGATGACGGCTCTTTTACAGCAGTTTTTTTAGGCAAAATCATAAACCTGCTCGAATGTGACGGTTATACCTTGATTAGAAATGTAAGTCTTGATGACTTTTACGATATTTTCTACGATTATTTTGACCTAGGAACAGATTATAAACTGATAAAAGAAGAATTATCAGGATCTGAAATCCTAAAAAAAGCCAGTGACTATGGTTATGGAATTAGGATTTTAAACCAAGACTTATTTGAAACAACAATCTCCTTTATTATTTCAGCAAACAACCAAATCCCAAGGATAAAAAAAGCGGTAAGGATAATTTCCGAAAGGTATGGCGATTATCTTGGGGATTATTTGGGAGAAAAATATTATTCTTTCCCATCTCCAGAAGTTCTTGCCAAGGTTGACCCACTGGAATTAAGGGAATATGCTAGGGTTGGTTTTCGTGATGTAAGGATAGTCCAAACAGCCCAGGCCTTTGTAGATGGGTTTTTGAATTTTGAAGATGAAAAAAATCTAACAGATATCGATCTTCACAAAAGACTCAATGAACTTCCGGGGATTGGCCCCAAAGTAGCTGATTGCATCATGCTCTTTGCCTACCACAGGAGGGAGACCTTCCCTGTTGATGTCTGGATAAAAAGAGTAATGGAAACACTCTTTATAGGTAAGGAAGTCCCAAAAAAACAAGTAGACTACTACGCTAGAGAAATTTTTGGGGATCTCGCTGGTTACGCCCAGCAATACCTATTTTATTATGGTAGGGAAAACGCCATTGGTAAATAAGAAAATAATTCTTCTAGGATTTACTTTAATGGCCAGTCTAGGAAAAATATATTAAATTTTTAATTTTGATGTTTGAAATAATCATTTTATTTCAAACATCATTTTTTTATTTAATACAAGTAATTTGATAATAAATAATCCAATAGATTTATGAGTTTATCTTGACACGGTAATAAAATTATGATAAATTTATATTAGGAAAATGTTTTTGCTGAGAGAATAGAGGCTGCTATGAAAAAGAAAATTAATATTTATTTAAAACAAGATCAAATTTAAGTAAGGAGGGGGTTTATGATAGGCAAAAGGCAAAAAGTTCTTCTTATTTTTCTAGCCTTGGCTTTAGTAGGCTGTGGTAAAGAAAAGCTTGACGAAGAACCTACAAAGATAAGCGAAGAAGAAGGGGAAGAAAAAGCAAAGGATTTGGCAAAAAAATCTGAAGATGAAAATGAAAATCCTAAAGAAAAAAACCTAGCCAAGGAAGAAAGCAATGAAGATTTAAAATTAGTAAAAGAAATAAATTTTAAAAGAAAACCAATAAAGGCTCAGGCCCTAGAAGGAGCAAAGGCAGGTAGTAATTCAACCCTAGTAGAAGATAGGCAAGTCTTTAAGGATTTTGTAGATGAAAAACAAATGGAAAAGGCCAAGGGTCTCCGCTTTGGTATCCACCTACCAAAAATTTTGCTGGATTCAAAGGATGCGGACCAAGCCAATGAGGAAATAGAAAAGGATCTTGAAGAGTTAAAAACCATGTACAAGGATGCGGACGATTATTCTAAAGATAGCGATGAACCCTTTGTTCATGCAGAGTTTTCAACCTACCAAGACGACGAAATCCTAAGTGTTTTCATCCATCTCTACAATAATATTGACTCAGGTTTTCAAGTATATAGGGCCTATAATTTTTCAATTAAAGATGGCAAGCGTCTTACAGATGATGAGCTCTTATCCTATTTTGCTATTAGTCCTGACCAGAAATTAGACTTAATGGAAAAAAGCCTAGCGGACTACTATAGGCACATAATTGACCATTATGACAGTTATTTATCAAATCCTTCCTACCAGTATGACATGGGAAATAAAGAAGGTTTTGCCATCAAAGACTTGTGGCAAGATAATTCTAATATATTTTATGTAAATGAAGTAGGTAGACTAATGTTTTTTAGCAAAATCTATTCAGATGCAGGCATAGGGGAAGCAATAGAAATCCAAACCCTAGCTGGACCTGATTATAAAACTAACCGATACTCAGATGACTTTGTAAGGATGGCTACAAAGCTTGGTATAGACCCAGATGATAAAAATGTAAGTGCCTTTATAATCTATATGGGCAGGGCCAATGCAGAAGATACTCTACCTAATGTAATGAGCAAACTATTTGCCTGGCAAGCTTGCTTTGCAGACTATAAAGACCCAAGACTAATCTTAGAAGGCCAGAGAGATCCTAATGATGATAATAGTGCATTTTTAACTGGTAATGACTTTTACCTAGTTGTACCAAAATGGGAAAATGCTGTTGTAAGTCTAAAGTCTGTAGAAAAAGGCAGTAATGGCGAGCCAATCGAAAAAGATGATGATTTCCTCGATGGTATTTGCCAAAGGTCAACCGTCCTCATTTGCCAGAGCCAAGAAAAAGATATGCCAAGTGTGAAAATCAAAATCGCCTACAGGGATAAGGAAATAGAAAGCCTTGTAAGTTTAGATAAAAATGGCCAAATAACTGGTCTTAACCCAGAGATAATAGATGCAAATAAGATTTTAGATTGGGATAAAACAGTCGTAGAATATTCATTCTCAGGACCACTCTACGCAAAGGTCCTATCAATAATGGGAAGGGGATAAGGATATATTATGAAAATTAAAAAAGTATTTATAGTAAGTCTTGCTATGGCGTGTTTGGTAGCCTGTGGCGATAAAAAAGTAGATGAAAAAGCTAAAGAAGAAACAAAGTTATAAGAAAAAGAAAGCTCAAATGAAGGAGAAAATACATCTGAGGAAGAAAGCTCAGATGGTGAGATAGCCAAGCTTAAAGAAGGCAAGGAATGGGT
>NZ_CAUPFR010000076.1:0-8035 GCF_963510575.1 uncultured Anaerococcus sp.
AATCTATTATATCATATGATATAATTAAATAGAGGTTTTTATGAAAAAAAGAATTGCCATTGTACTCTTAGGTCTAATCCTTGGAATATTGGGCTTTATTGCTTATGAAAATATAAATATCTTATTGGTTGGACGTGTTTTTGGGTCTTTAGGGATAATTTTTTATGGAAAAAATAAAACATACACCATATTTTTCCTTGCAATTTTGTGTGGCTTCACCATGGCTAACCTTAAATTTCATAAAATAAATCCTAAAGAAAACAAAAATGTAAATATAAGATTTACTATTCTTGACAAAAAGAAGAGTAAAAACGCTTTTAGGTACACCATTAAGATTGACCAAAGCAAAGAAAAAGCCTTTATGTTTAATGAGGGGGACTTTGATATAGGAGAAAGGTTGGAATGTAAAGGTGACCTCAAAGCTGTAAGGAGAAATACCAATCCAAACTTGTTTTCCTATAGGTTTTATGCTATTTCTAAGGGGATTGGTCTAGAATTTAAGCCGGAAAAACTTCACCCAGAAACAACTAGGCTAAGGTCTAGGAATATTTTCCTCGGTCTTAGGAGGAATTTTTACTCATATATAAATAGGATTTTTAGGGGAAATTTATCCAAAGAATCGTCTGACTTTGTGATTTCCCTTGTACTGGCAGATAATCTATACGAAAAGGAAAATATAAATATGTTGGGCCTTGCCCATATCCTGGCTATATCTGGTTTTCATTTTGATTTGCTGATGACCTTCATGGTTTTTGTCTTATCTAAAATCGGATTTTCCTACAAGCAAACAAGGGTCATAACACTTTGTCTTGGACTTTTGTATGGATATATAATAGGTTTTGCTTATTCAATCCTTAGGGTTTTGATAGTTAGCACAATTATTTTTTTAGGATTTTTATTAAGGCGAGGGGTAGATAGGGTTAAGGCCTTAATGGTGGCTGCGATTTTGATTTTATTTATAAATCCCTTTGCTATTTTAAATACAGGCTACATCCTTTCTTTTATGACTATGCTTGCAATATACAGGATTTACCCAAGGCTAAAGACATTTTTTAAGGAAGGCTTTTTAAGAGATGAGCTTGCCTTTACTACAAGTATCCAATTTGCAGTTTTGCCTTTTAGCGTATATTATTTTAGGTTTTTTAACTTCCTAAGTATCCTTGCAAATTTCTTGGTTGTGCCAATTTTTGAAGTAGCAATGTACCTTATTTTTAGCCTGGTATTCCTATATCCTATACTAAGAAATTTCTTACAACCAGGTTTTATAATCTTAGATATTCTGATTAGGTCAATTATAAGTATAACCGAAGTATTGGCAAATATTAAACTTTTCTCCCTAGATTTTGTGACAGAAAGTATCTTTGTTAGTCTTTTTCTCTTTGTCTTAGTTTTTGTCCTATCAAATATGAAAACCAAGAAGGGTTTGGGAAAATTTTTAAAAACTGCCCTTATCATTGTTCTAATTTCCCTTGGAATTAGGAGCCTAGATAGGCCTATAGAATACCAAATGATAGACATAGGCCAAGGAGATGCCTTTTTATTAAATGATAGGGGAAAATATTACATGGTAGATGTGGGCGGGCCAAAGTACAAGGACTATGATTCGGGAAAAAGTATTTTGGTCCCATACTTAAAAAGCCTAGGCATTAATGAAATAGAAGCGGCCTTTATAAGCCACGAAGACTCCGACCATGCAGGAAATCTTGATATCTTGATGGAAAATATTAGGGTGAAAAAAATCATAACTGATGATAAGGTTAGTAAAGAATTTAAGGAAAAGTATAGGCCGATTTTTATGAAAAAGGGTGATAAATTTAAATTAAGCCATGGTCTTATTACTTGTGTCTATGATGGAACTTTAGGAGTAACTGAAAAAAACGACCAGTCACTTGGACTTTTAATCAATATAAGGGGAAATACACTTTTGACTATGGGTGATTTGTCATCGCCATATGAAGATAAATTAAGGGTTAAGGCTGACATCCTAAAATTGTCCCACCATGGGTCGGCGCATTCTAGCTCAAAAGACTTTATAAAAAAAGTAGATCCCAAAATGGTCCTAATTTCAGCTGGCAGGGATAATACCTACGGCCATCCAAGCAAAGAGGCCCTAGAAAATGTAGGAAATATAACAAAATACAACACCCAAACTGACGGTCTAGTAAAAATCAACTTTTACAAGGGTAGAGTTAGGGTGGAAAAATACTTGAAAGGAGGATTTTTTAGGTGAAATATATAGACTTTTTCAAAAATTTTACAAGTCTAAAAACATCTGGCATATATTTATTTGATTCCAAAGAGGAATATTTAAATACAACCATAATCGAAGAAGCAGAAAGACTTGTAAATATAAAGGACTTCAACCTAATAAAAATTAAGGGCGACACAGACTTTGAGACAATAAAAAATTCTTATGAGACCTATCCGGTTATGGAAGATAAAAAAATTATTATCTGGCAAAATATAGACCTTTCCAAGGATGGGGTCAAAAATTATAGCCTAATTTTGGATAAGTTGGCAGAAGATGCCAAAGATTTTCCATCCTATGCGACACTTTTAATTTTTTCAGATACAAGTCCTTTTAAGGGGAAATTTTATAAGGCGATTGGTAAAAGTGGGACGATTGTTGAAATTGACAGGCTAAATAATAATGAATTAAGGTCCTTTATCGGCAGGAGGTTTGTAAAAAATAATAAAAAAATTTCTAACAAATATATAGACGAGATAATCGATAGGTTTTCGTATTTGACCTATAATAGCGAAATAGATTTGTTTGAAATTGTAAATTCTGTTGATAAGATTATTTCAAATTCATCTGACGAAATCATAAAAAAAGAAGATATAGAAGACCAATTAGACCAGGTTTTAAACCTAAATATCTTTAACCTAACTGATGCTATAGCTAGTAAAAATACAAAAGAAGCCCTAAGAATCCTCATCCTAATGGAGAAATCTGGTGAAGACCTCTTTATGATTTACCATATGATAATTAGGCAGTTTAGGATACTAACAGCAGTAAAAAGTCTAAGTGAAGCTAATTTTAACGATTCTTTTATAATGAAAGCTAGTAAAATTGGGTCCTTCGAGCTCAGGAAGGCAAAAAACAATATTAGAAATTATAAGATGGATACCTTGATAGATATAAATGACAGGTTAATGGATATGGAAATAAGGTCAAAGTCAGAGGCCTTTGATATGAAGGATGAATTGTTGAAATTAATTGCCTTTGTGGGGATGAAATAAAATTGCCAAAATATTTTTTGAAGATATTTGAAGTTTTAAGTTATAGAAAAAACGACTCAAAAAGCCCAATGCTTTTATTCATCGCATCGGGCTTTTTTCGTTGCATAAGGTTTTTCCGTTATTTCCCTACGTACTTTGTGCTTGTAAAATTGTTAAAACCGTAAAAAATTTTTCTTACAGTTTTAAGATACAATTTGCGACTCAGAAGAAGCAACGCTCCTATTCGTCGCGTCCCCTCTTCTTCGCTGCATAAAGTTTTTCACAATTTCTCTGCGCAACTTCGTTGCTTGATAAATTGTGAAAACCGCAAAAAATTTTGCTTACAAAATTTTTTACTACATTTAAAATGAGTGATCATCAGTAGTCATATGTTAGGATCCAGTACTGATTATCACTCATTTTCTTATGCGTTTAGTTTTTTAGCAAGTCTTGAAGTAGTTGATGCTACTCTGTTTTTGTGAATAACATTTTTGCTTTCAGCTTGTTTTAATCTTTTATCAACAACTTTGAAGATTTCTCTTGCTTCATCTAGGTTGCCTGCTTCTATTGCAGCTTCAAACTTTTTGATGTAAGTTTTGATTTCTGATTTTCTAGACTTATTTCTAAGATTATTTCTCTTAGCAATTTCAATTCTTTTTTGACTAGATTTAATGTTTGCCATCTATTTTCACCTCTCTTCTGTTTTGCTTGACTTATGTATTCTACCATAATTTTATAAAAAGCTCAAGTTTTTATTTATATTTAGCAAATTTTTTTGAGAATTAGGGCCAAGTAGTATATAATTAATAAGAAATGAGAGGTTAGAAATGAAAGAAGAAAATATAAAAAATAAAAAAGAAGATTCGCTTTTAAGCACCATTTGGGATTGGGTTAAGACTATTATTATCGCCCTTGCTATTACATTTTTTGTAAAGCAATTTATTATTGATGCTACAATTGTGTCAGGCAAGTCTATGCTAAATACCCTTCATGATGGAGATTGGCTAATAGTTAATAAGATAGGTAAGCATTTTAGGGATTATCATAGGGGAGAGATTGTTATTTTAAATGCTCCAGATTTTCCTAATAGACTTTATGTAAAGAGGGTAATAGGCACTCCTGGAGACCTTGTTGAATTAAGGAATGGAAATGTTTATGTTAATGGCGAAAAACTTGAGGAAAAATATGTGTCAGTTGATGAAACACCAGCTAAAACTGATCAAACAGGTTGGGTTCTAGGTGACAAGGAATACTTAGTTTTTGGTGATAACAGGACTAATTCCAATGATTCAAGAGATTTTGGACAGATATACAAGGAAGAAATTGTTGGCCATGCATTTTTAAGGGTATATCCATTTTCTGATGCTGGTTTGATTGACAATCATCCTTATGATAAATAGTTTAGTAGGAGTTATATGACAAAAAGAAAAGATAATATTAGGAATTTTTCTATTATTGCCCATATTGACCATGGCAAGTCTACCCTTGCTGATAGGCTAATTGAGAGAAGCGAAAATATCAGCCAAAGGGATATAAAAGAGCAGATGCTTGACGATATGGAGCTTGAGCAAGAACGTGGTATTACAATCAAGTTAAAGTCAATTAAAATCCATTACAAGGCCGATGATGGTAAGGTTTATGACCTAAATTTAATTGATACACCAGGTCACGTTGACTTTAACTATGAGGTTTCAAGATCTCTTAAGGCTTGTGAAGGAGCGATTTTAGTTGTTGATGCAAGTCAAGGTGTCGAGGCACAGACTCTAGCTAATACCTACTTAGCTTTGGAACAAAATTTGGAAATCCTTCCAGTTTTAAATAAAATTGACCTACCAAGTGCAAGAGTTGATGAAGTTAAGCTTGAAATTGAAAATGAAATCGGTCTTGATACTGAAAAGGCACCTTTGGTTTCAGCAAAGACTGGCCTAAATATTGAAGATGTGCTAGAAGATATAGTTAATAATATTCCAGCTCCAGAAGATCATGATGATAAGCCTCTCAAGGCTCTTATATTTGACTCTTATTATGATTCTTATGTGGGAGTAATTTGCTACATAAGGGTCTTTGAAGGGGTGGTTCGACCTGGGGATGAGATAAAGATGATGAATACTGGCAAGGTTTTTGAGGTAAACCAAGTTGGCTATACATCAAGGGGCAGGGTTGCTACCAAGGAACTAAGGAGTGGTGATGTTGGTTTTATAGAAGCATCTATCAAGCAAGTTAAGGATGCGAGAGTAGGGGATACTATAACAACTGTTGAAAATCCTACTGATAAGCCACTTACAGGTTACAAGGAAGTCCTACCTATGGTTTATTCTGGTATTTATCCTGCTGAGGGTGAGTCTTTTAATAAATTAAGAGACTCCTTGGAAAAACTCCAGGTAAATGATGCAGCTTTGGTCTTTGAACAAGAAAATTCCCAGGCCCTAGGTGTTGGTTTGAGGGCAGGCTTTTTAGGCCTTCTTCATATGGATATCATCACCCAAAGACTTGAAAGAGAATACGACCTTGATATAATCGCAACAGCTCCATCTGTAATTTATAAAATTAAGCTAAAGGGTGTGGAGAATGAAAAAGAATTACAAAATCCTAATGATTTCCCAGACCCAACTGAAATCCAATATATAAAGGAACCTGTGACTGTATCTGAGATTATAACTCCAAAAGAATATATAGGTCAAGTTATGGACCTTGCCCAATCTAGGCGAGGAGAATTAATAAATATGACCTATATAGATGAAAATAGGGTGTCAATTAAGTATAGGATTCCTCTAAGCGAAGTAATTTATAACTTCTTTGATTCTCTAAAATCAAGGACCAAGGGCTACGCTTCTTTGGATTATGAAGTAAAAGATTATCAAGTTTCTGATCTTGTTAAGCTTGATATCTTGATTAATGAGCAAAATGTCGATGCCTTATCCCTTATTGTTCACAGGGATAATGCCTATGCTAGGGGCCGTGGTATTGTTGAAAAACTAAAGGATGAGATTCCAAGACAACAATTCGCTGTGCCAATCCAAGCTGCTATAGGTGGCAAGATTATAGCGAGAGAGACTGTAAAAGCTCTTAGAAAAGATGTAATCGCCAAGTGTTACGGTGGCGATATTTCAAGGAAGAAAAAGCTTCTTGAAAAGCAAAAAGAAGGTAAGAAGAAGATGCGCCAACTTGGTAGCGTAGAAGTCCCACAAGACGCCTTCCTATCAGTATTAAAATTAGATGACGAATAGAAAAAGGATGTGGTTTCACATCCTTTTTTGCTCTCTTGCTAGGCTTAGGAAAATCAAAAATAAATAGATTCCCAAGCTTAGAATGACAATATATTTAAAATCTGTTATTGGGTAATAGGTAGGTGTATTAAGTCCTTTTATAGAAATTATTCCTAAGAAAAGTGATAGGGGACCGCCTATTAGTAGGGTTTTTATTGGTAGACTTAGGGATTTTTTTCTGAGTTTTTCTTGTAAAAATATGGCAAAAGCTATTACAAAAAATCCGATGATTGATATCCAGGCATATAAACTAAAGACCAATCTTGGAAGTAGAGTTTGACGAACTTCGCCAGATCCTATGACCATTTTTGGCATAGATTCGTGGTTTTGGTAGAGAACGGTTTTCAGCTTATCTTTGTGAAAGACTATAGCTTTTTTTGGCATATTTTTATTAAAAATCTCGTCGTATTTTGTTGTGTAGGCGTCAAGGTAGGTGGCATCTTCTGTGTCAGTATAGTCAATACCACTAACCTTAGGAGAAAATTCTACAGTATAGATATCATCACTCCTATAGACCTTATACAAGTCTTTTTCATATTCAATGTGCCTTGGAGTGTTGAGGTAGGAGATGATAAAAATAAGGATAGAGCCGATTAGGGCAAGGACTGCCAAGGTAAAATACCTGGTTTCTTTTTTTATCCTTTTTTCAACAAAATCAAGTGGCTTTGTATTTTTGTTTTCGATTTTTATATCTTCTTTTAGAATATTTTCACATTCTTTGCATGTTTTCAAATGGTCTTCGACATATTTTTCTGATTCTTGGCTTAAAAGATTCTCCTTATATAAGGGAAGCAAATCTTTTACAATATCACAATTTTTCATTATTTTCCTCCAATAGTATTTTTAATTTATCCTTGGCCCTGTGGTAGACAACGCAGGCCCAGTTTTGGTTTTTGTGGTAAATTTCTCCGATTTCCTTAAAAGTTAGGTCGTTGAGTCTTAATTTTACAAGGTCTTTGTAGGGATTTTCGAGTTTTTCTATAGCCTTTTCTAAGTCGGTTAAATTTTCTTTTTCCAGAATGTTTTTTTCAAAAGATTCTAAAGCTAAGTCAAAATCTTCGATACTATATGTCAGTAAAATCCTCTTGTTTTTCTTATAATAGTTATAATAGGTGTTTTTGCCTATTTGAAATAGGTAGGATTTTACTTTAGAATCTTCGATATTTTCAATATTTTTCATAGTCCTTATAAATGACTCTGAACATATATCCTCGGCGACTTCTTTGTTTTTGCATAGATATAGCAAAAACCTATACAAGTCATCAAAATATATCCTATAAATTTTTTCTATATCCATGGCTCCTCCCCCTTCATATAGTAGACAAATAACTTAATCATATCTTACAAAATTTTAAAAAAAATTCCATTATTGTATAGTATTCCTATCAGATTAAAGGAGGACATATGGATATAAAGGTTGATTTTACAGACTTAGTAATTAAAACTGATAGGCTCCTTTTAAGGGCCTTTAATGATAATGATTTGGAAGATTTTTACCAATATGCCAAGACAACAGGGTTTTTTTAAATGGCTGGTTGGCCACAACT
>NZ_CAUPFR010000077.1:0-7987 GCF_963510575.1 uncultured Anaerococcus sp.
CATTTCACTTGTTTTTGGAATTGGATGTCTGTCGTAGGTAAAATCTTCATTTTCTGCAAAGCCGTATTTGTTAGCCACAAGCTCTGCCATATATTTTCCAATGGCTGGAGATGAAGTGAGTCCTGGAGATTCTATACCAACACAATCAAAGAAGCCATCCTTGCTTTCTTCGAGTATAAAGTCACCCCCAACTTCGTGGGCCCTGTTTCCAGAAAAAGATGTAATTACCATCCTAACTGGCACATTTTTTACAGTGTGGTTTGATTTTTCTATAACTTCTTCAAGCCTTTCCCTAGTTGACCTTCTATCGTTTTTATCGTCAACAAAATCTGAAGTAGGGCCTACAAGGGTGTTGTTGTCAATGGTTGGACTTACAAGGATTCCCTTGCCCTTATCAGATGGGAGATTAAACATAACGTGGTTGACAAAACCTGCTGTTTCCTTATCTAGGAGCAAATATTCCCCACGTCTGGCCTTGATTTCGTATTTTTTATCTGAAATTTGGTTATGGAGTTCATCTGAATATACGCCTGCACAGTTAATTACAGTCTTAGTTTCAAAATCTCCATCATTTGTATGTAAGATCCAGTGGTCATCTTTTTTCTCAATCTTTTCCACCTTGGTATTAAATTTATAATCCACACCATTTATATTTGAAACTTCTGCATAAGCAATAGTCATCAAAAATGGATCTAAAATGCCTGCTTCCGAACAATATAAGGACGCAACCACATCATCGGTGATATTTTTTTCTAGGGCTAGGGTCTCTTCCCTATTTAAAATCTTCATGCCAGTAACCCCGTTGGCTATGCCGTAATCATATAGTTTTTGAAGGTTTGGCAAGTCTTTTTCATCGTGGCATAAAACTAGGGTGCCGATTTTTTTATATGGAAAGGCAAACAATTTGCTTTCCTCGTCCATCATGTGGTTGCCCTCTACATTGAATTTTGCCTTTAGGCTTCCAGGCTCTGCATCATAGCCACCATGGCAGATGCCAGAATTCGCCTTACTTGTTTCTGTACAAACGTCTTCGTTTTTTTCAAGTAATAAAAATTTCCCTTTTTTCTTTGATAGGTGAGCCGCTACTGAAGCTCCTATAACGCCCCCACCAATTATTATTACATCAAACATCTTTGCTCCTTTTGTAAATTTCATACAAAAAAGCGAGCAAAAGGAAGGTCCACTTTGCTCGCTCTACTCTCATTTATTTACTTATCCTAATTATACCATGATATCGTTTTTTGTTCAAACGATTATTCTTCGTAATGTTTTGCCCAATCAAAGGACCTGGCTATAGCTCTTTGCCAATTCCTATCTTTTTTATCCCTTTCTTCTCTAGAAATAGATGGGTCAAAGGACCTATCTACAAGCCTATAGGCTTTTATTTCATCTATATTTTTATAATAACCTGTTGCAAGACCAGCTAGGTATGAGGCACCTAGGGCTGTAGTTTCCAATGTTTTTGGTCTTTCAACCTTTGATTGGATCATGTCAGCTTGAAATTGCATCAAAAAGTTATTTGCACTTGCGCCCCCATCTACCTTTAGTTCGTGAAGTGGATGACCAGCATCTCTTTCCATTGATGCCAAGACATCATTTGTTAGGTAGGCTAGAGATTCAAGGGTAGCCCTTACTATGTGATATTTATTTGTACCACGGGTTAGGCCAACGATAGAGCCCCTGGCATAGGGATCCCAATATGGAGCGCCCAGACCTGTGAAGGCTGGAACTACATAACACCCATTCGTATCGCTAACCTTTGTCGCCATATATTCTGTATCATCAGCAGCATCAACTATCCTTAACTGGTCTCTTAACCATTGGATAGCAGAACCTGCTACAAAGATAGAACCTTCAAGAGCATAGGCTACCTTTCCTTCTTCAAGTCCCCAAGCTATGGTAGTTACTAGGCCATTTTCAGATTTAACTGCTTCTGTTCCTGTATTCATTAATAAAAATGCACCTGTACCGTAGGTATTTTTGGCATCTCCCTTTTCAAAACAAGTTTGACCAAAAAGTGCTGCCTGTTGGTCACCAGCTATGCCTGCAATCTTTATTTCCCCATCAAAATAGCCTGGGAAGGTTGTGCCATAAACACAAGATGAAGGTTTAACCTCTGGAAGCATACACTTTGGGATATTGAGCATGCTAAGGAGTTCATCATCCCATTCTAGGGTATGGATATTAAAAATCATTGTTCTTGAAGCATTTGAATAGTCTGTTACGTGGACCTTGCCACGGGTCAAATTATAAACCAGCCAAGTATCAACTGTACCAAATAAAAGTTCTCCATTTTCGGCCCTCTCTTGACCATTTTCTATATTATCAAGAATCCACCTAATCTTTGTAGCAGAAAAATATGGGTCTACAACAAGGCCAGTTTTGTTTTGAATTATAGCCCTATAGCCATCTGCAACTAATTTATCTGCCATATCAGCAGTTCTCCTACACTGCCAAACAATGGCATTATAAACTGGTTTTCCGGTATCCTTTTCCCAAACAATGGTAGTTTCTCTTTGGTTAGTAATACCTATAGCTTCGATATCCTTTGCGTCGATACCAAGTTTTGCCATAGCTTCGGTGCAGACTCCTAATTGAGTTGACCAGATTTCTGTAGCGTCATGCTCAACCCAACCTGGATGTGGAAAAATCTGGGTAAATTCTTTTTGGGCAAGAGACATGATTTCGCCTTTTTTGTTAAAAATTATCGCTCTATTGCTTGTAGTTCCGGCATCTAGTGCCATTATGTATTTAGTCATAATCAGTCCTCACATTTTCCATATTTTTGTATTCGATGATGAAACCCCGATAGCCCCAGCACTTATGGCTGCCATTGCATCTGCCTTATCCCTTATAAGTCCTCCCGCTATCAAGGGAACCTGGCTCCAATTCGTAATTTCCTCGATAATTTGAGGCATAATTCCAGGCAAGACTTCAATTAGGTCAGCACTTGTGTTTTTTATTGTTTCCTTGACACTCTCATAGGAGAGACTATCTAAAAGAAAAAACCTGAAAACCGTGTTTAGACCTATTTTCCTTGCCTCATAGGCATTTTGTGCCCTAAGGGTTATTATCCCATCAGCGTCAGTGTATTTTTTTATAAAACTAGGTGAAAAGCGAGAAGATGATAAGCCTTCAATTAGGTTTTCGTGAACAAAGACAATTTTATTCTTGTTTTTTAATTTTTTTACAATTGATGGAATCGTTTCGATATTTCCGAAAAGAACAAAAACCACCCTGTTTTCTGAATATTCTTCTTTCAGGCATTCTCTCAAGTCTTTTCCGTCCTTGATTGCCATAATTACTGGATTTTCATATAATAATTCTCTAATATTTAGCATATCTTCCCCTAAAAGCATAAGACGAGCCTAAAATCCCATCAAGCTCGTCTCCTTCATTATTATCACGTAATACCATGTTATCATACTATCAAATATTTTACAAGTATTTTCATAAAAATATTTAATTTAACTAAAAAGTTCAAGTTCTGCTTCAGTAAGTTCCCTATAGTCGCCTTCATTTAAGTATGGGTCTAATTTCAAATCTCCAATGGCAGTCCTTTTTAAGGCCACAACCTCATTTCCGAGATTAGAAAATAACCTCTTTACCAAGTGGTATTTGCCTTCTGTGACCTTAACTATAGCTTCCTTTTCGCCTGTAATTGTAAGCTCTGCGGGTCTTGCTGTGTAGTCATCTTCTTTTATATAGACTCCCTTTTTGAATTCTTCTACCAAATTTTTATCAATTGGGTCTTTAGTTTTTACCTCATAAGTTTTTGTGATGTGTGAATTTGGGCTGGTTATCTTGTGGATAAATTTTCCGTCTGTTGACAAAATGATTAGGCCTGTTGTATCCTTGTCAAGCCTGCCTGCGATTGATAAATCATAAGATAGGTAAAAATCATCTAGCAAATCAAGAACAGTTTGATCTTCATCTTGGGTAGCAGATAGGACGCCAGCTGGCTTATTTAAGATTAAATAAAGATTTTCTATATATTCTACAAAGTGGCCCATGTAGAATACCTCATCAACTAAGGGATCAACCTTAACTGAAGAATCTTTTACGATTTCCCCATTTATCACAAGTGCCCCTTTTTTGCCATTTCTTTTTATATTTTTCCTGGTATCTAGACCAGTATTTCCAATCATCTTATCTACTCTCATTTATTTCCCTTTTCTAAAACCTTGTCCATGGCAGCTTTTAGGCTATCATAAGACTGGTAAAAATCTTTCAAATAGTCCCTACCCTGGTCAGTTATATAATAATATTTTCTCTTAGGTCCCTTAGTCGATTCCTTGAAAGTGCCTAAAATCAAACCTTTTTTGATTAGCCTGGTTAGGATAGGATAAACAGTGCCTTCTGTCATATTGTAAAAACCGTTTAGCTTGAGTTCTTCTATGATTTCGTAGCCGTAGGTTTCCTTATTTTTTATTATGTGGAGGATTATTCCGTCAATAAGCCCCTTTAGCATTTGTGTATCAATCATAAGACCTCCTGTCTATATTGTATTACATAGTAGATATCTTTCAATTTCTCTTACAAAAATATTTCATCTGACAATATTTACAAGACTCTAGTTTGTCAGTTCGCCTATAGCCTATGTCCCTATCGATCATCCTAGCGATTTTGTCAATTTCATTTATATCAAAGTCTGTTGGGTCAATTTCTATTAGCCTATCTTCTTCTATAAAATACAAGTACATCTTATTTAAGGGATGATGATTGCCTAAAATCAGCCATCTGTAGGTCATAAGTTGGCCCTTGTAGGCATCAAGCATGTCCTCATTAAATTTGCCAGTTTTTATATCTAAGATAGACCCATCAGCAAGACTTATATCGACCTTACCTTGAAGGATGTAAAAGCTTCTATCTAGCTTGTAGTTTGTTTCAACACCCGTAATTTCAAAGTCTCTCTTAATAAAATTTTCTATCGGATTTTTGTAAGCAGGATTTTTTTCTAGGAAATCTATAAGATTTTCCCTATCATTTGGCATGAGGCTATAATATTCGGCAAGCTTGTGGGTGTTTGTACCAAAAGATAAGGCCCTTGTCTTTAGCTCCCTAAAATCTAATTTTCTAACAAACCTATATTTCAAAGAGCAGGTCTTAAAAACTTCTATGTCTGTGGTGTAAGCGAGGACTTTCTTCTCCTTTTTTTCTTCAGCTCTTTCGAAAGCAAGGCTCTTTAGGAGAGATGTCCTTGGGAAGGATTCTGAAAACTCATTTAACTTGTAATCTTCACTATTGTCCAAGAGGACCAAGAGGTTTTTGGCCCTGGTAAAGCCGGTGTAATACTTCCTATAAAAATCTTTTACATAGGAAAAATCATTTGGGTCATATTTTTCTAAAAATCCTGGTTTAGCTGGTTTTGGGGAATCGTATAAACCTGAAATAAAGACAACTTCAAACTCAAGGCCTTTTGCTTGATGAATGGTCATAAAATTTACCGCATCCCTATGGCTATCAATATTTGCATATTCTTCTATAGACCTTGAAATAAAGAGGTATTCCAGATAAGAAGATATAAATTCCTTATAATGGTCCAAAAGATTCTCATTTTTAAAAATTTCATCAAAATCTTTGGCAAGATTTATCATTGTGGAAATGTTGCCCAAAACCCTGGCACCATCTAGGTCTTCCTCATCCATTATGAGAAATTTCCTAAAATATTCAAGGCCCATTGCCTTATAGATTAAATTTGTAATTGGAATAATATTTTCTTTTTCATTAGCTATAAAGCTTTGAATTTCCTTATCTTCCTTGAATTTTTCATCCTTTGCCAGATAAAATAGGTAATTTTCATATCTGGCCTTAGCCTTGGCAACAGACCCATAAATTGAAGATGGGTCTTCATAAGAAGTCTTAATTTCAGCAAGCTTCATAATTAAGTAAATAAGGCCTCTAATCTCATCTCGCCTAAAAAATTCGGAAGATTTTTTATTCAAAACCCTAATCCCAGCCTTTTCAAAATAGGCTTGGAGTTTTGAAACATAGGCGTGGTTTAGAGATGGAAATAAAAAGGCAATCTGGCCTAGATTTATATCTTGTTTTAAAATCCTGATAATTGTTACAAGGTTTTTTAATTCATTTGCCCTGGCTCTTACGATTGTGTTTGGATTTTTTTCCTTATCGATAGACCTCAAAGTCTTTTTGTTTTCTCTGCCATAATCTTTGTTATCAAGCCATTTTAGGGATTTTTCTATGATTTCTTGGTTGGACCTATAATTTATATCCAGCCTGTAGGTATAGGCCTTATGACCCTTCTTTTTGAAAAAATTATCAGAAAACTCGGTAAGGTTTCTAGGATCTGCCCCCCTAAAGGAATATAAGGACTGGTCGTCATCGCCAAAGACCATGATTTCCTTATCCCTTACAAGGTTAAAAGCAATTTCCTGCTGGATATAATTTGTATCTTGGTATTCGTCAACAATTACAAAATCAATGTTCTTTCGGATTTCCTCGCCTCTTACAGGGGCTTTTAGAAGCAAGTAAAAATCCCTCAGAATCATCTGAAAATTAATAAGATTATTGTCTTTTAGGAGCCTTTCGTGGGTTTTAAAAATTTTTCCAGCGAAAACTTCCCTGGGATTTTCAGACTTCAGAAGCCTTTCAACATCCATTAGCTTGTTGGTAATTTCTTCGTAAATTCCCTTTATAGCCCTAGCATGGTTGTAGGTGATGAATTTTTCGTAATTTTCTATATTTTTATAAATACTCAAATTTTTTTCTATCAAATAGCCCTCAAGAACCTGATCAATGACCTTAGCATCCAAAAAAGGTCTATCAAGCGATGGGTATTTTTCGAGAAAATCAAGGGCAAGAGAGTGGAAATTTCCAATCATCATGTCCTTAAGTTCGGTCTTTATACCTTCAGTTTTAAATTCGGAAATAATCCTAGTTTGAAGTTCCTGGGCAGCTTTTTTGGTAAAAGTTGTAAGCAAGATCCTATTAGGGTTTATCCCCTCGTTTTTAATAAGAGATATAACTTTTTTTACAATTGTATAGGTCTTGCCCGTTCCAGGTCCTGCAATAACAGCAGCTGGCGTCTTTGCCTTATCAACAATTATCCTTTGACTTTCATTTATCATAATAATCTCTCATAACAAATCCTAGGCTTTTTTCTTCCTTCTTCGTCAATAAAAATTTCGCCGATTGTCCTAAAACCCAGCTTATTGATTAGTCCCCGCATCTTAAAATTATCCTCGTGGGTATCAATCCTTAGGGCATCAAAAGAATTTTTTTCGGCATGCCTTATAATGTCAATAAAAAATTTTGTAGCTATTCCTCTCTGTTTAGCCCTGGCATTTACGGCAAAGGTATGGATGGTAAGGGGGCTTTTCCCTTCAAAATCATATTCCCAGTCCTTGTAGGCTTTTTCCTTCTCATCTGATAAAAAACAATAGGCCATGATTTCTCCAGCATTTTCAAAAACAAAAGCCTTACCAGTTTCAATTTGACCTTGCAAAAATTTTTCATTCATCGAATCAATTTGCCACTGGTCAACCCCATCTTTTTTCAAAGATTTTTTAGCATTTTCTATTATCTTTACTATTTTTTTAATATCTCTAATTCCTGCTTTTCTCATATATCCATTATACCTTAATAAAGAAAGGGAGCTTTAGGATTGTTATGAACATTTCAAAGTGATATAATATTTATAAGTAACAGACAGAAAGGATAAAAAATGTACGATTATTTAATAATAGGCAATGGAATTTGTGGACTATCAGCGGCTGAAGAAATCAGAAAAAACGATGAAAATGGCTCAATTTTAATTATTACTGATGAGAAAGGCCATACCTACTGGAGGACTCGTCTTTCAGAATTAATTGCAAAAGACTACACAGACGAGGAAATCCTTGTAAAAAAAGAAACTTGGTATGGGGAAAGAAATATTCAAGTTAAACTAAATACCTACGCAGAAAAAATTGACAAGGAAAACAAAAAAGTAATCACCAAAGATGGCGAAGAATATGAATACGGCAAG
>NZ_CAUPFR010000078.1:0-7876 GCF_963510575.1 uncultured Anaerococcus sp.
CTGCAGGACTTGCAGCAGCAGCCAAGGCCTATGATTGTGGGGTAAAAAACGTCTTAATTGTAGAAAGGGATAAAAAACTTGGGGGTATCCTAAACCAATGTATCCACAATGGTTTTGGTCTTCATAGGTTTAAGGAAGAATTAACTGGTCCTGAATATGCAGGAAGATTTGAAGACGAAGTGGACAAACGTGATATAGACGTGATGCTAAATACAATTGTAATTGACTTTAGTTCTGATAAGACCCTTACCCTTATGAATGAAGAAAATGGAATGTTTCAAATCAGGCCAAAGGCAGTAATCCTTGCCATGGGTTGCAGGGAAAGACCAAGAGGAGCCCTAAATATTCCAGGAAGTCGTCCAGCAGGTGTATATTCAGCCGGCACAGCCCAAAAATTAGTCAATATTGATGGCTTTATGCCAGGCAAAAAAATTGTAATCTTAGGTTCCGGAGATATTGGTCTAATAATGGCAAGACGTATGACCCTTGAAGGGGCAGAAGTAAAATGTGTTGCAGAAATTATGCCATATTCTGGGGGTCTAAAGAGAAATATAGTCCAATGTCTAAATGACTTCGATATTCCGCTTTACTTTTCAACAACAATTTCAGATATAGAAGGAACTGACAGGGTAAAGGGAGTTTACCTATCAAAGGTAGATGAAAACATGAAAGTAATCCCAGGAACAGAAGAATATGTGGAATGCGATGCTATCCTTCTTTCAGTAGGACTTATTCCAGAAAACGAATTAAGCAGGGATGCTGATATTAAAATGGACCCAAGAACCAAGGGAGCAGAGGTATCTGACAGGATGATGACCTCCATAGATGGTGTATTTGCAGCAGGAAACGTCCTTCACGTTCACGACCTAGTAGACTATGTAACAGAAGAAAGTGAACTTGCTGGAGAAAATGCAGCAGCCTATATCAAGGATGAATTTAATTCAGAAAATGAAAATAAAATCCACCTCACACCAGGCAATGGCGTAACCTACACAGTTCCTCAATATATAGCCCCAGGCTCAATGAGAGATGAAGTTGTAATTAGGTTTAGGGTAAATAATATTTACCAAAAATCAAGGTTGGTCCTTGAGGTAGACGGCAAGGAAGTTGCCCAAAAGAGAAAGATAGTCTTTGCCCCAGGTGAAATGGAAGACTTGGTTCTTAAGAAAAGCGATTTGAATGAAAATAGCGAAAAAATCGAAGTAAGATTGGAGAGCTTATGATCAAAGAATTAACCTGTATAAATTGCCCACTAGGATGTACAGTTAGCGTAACTGTAGAAGGTGGAGAAATTACAAATATAACTGGCAACACCTGCAAGAGAGGCGAAATATATGCCAAAAATGAACTAACAAACCCAGTTAGGACAGTAACCTCAACAGCCAGAGTAGATGGAGCAAGAGAATATCTTGTTTCAGTTAAAACCGAACAAGCCGTTCCAAAAGATAAAATTATGGAAGTAATGAAAGAAATAAATAAGGCCCATATAAGTGCACCCGTAAAAATTGGCGACTGCCTAATAGAAAATGTTGCAGACACAGGAGTTAGGGTAGTAGCTACTTCAAAGGCATCTTAGTTTAACCCTGCAGTAAAAAACCTTATAGAAAATAATTTTAATAAAATCCTCAAACCCACCAATAAAATTTGGTGGGTTTTTTAGTCGGAAATTTCCTTGATAAATTTGTTGATGTCAGCCTTGTTGACCCTGCTAATACCTGAATGTTCGCTATCAAAACGGTCAGATTTTATTTTTTCTCCGCTTTCATCTTCCATAACTTCGATTACCCTAGACCTACAAAAAGAGCCTTGGCAAAAGCCCATGCCTGCCCTGGTCCTTCTCTTTATAGAGTCAAAAGAATTGCAAGGAAGGCCACGATTCATGGCATCTCTTATAGTTTTCTCGCTTACTTGCTCACACCTACAGACAAGTCTTTCTGGATTTCCCAAAGGAAGGTCAACTTTTTTGATAATTCTATTAAAGTCTTCTAGGTCCTTGTATTCTATAATTGGCTTCCTATGAGGATTGTAGGTAGGATTTTCTATCAAATTTAAACCTAAATTTCTTAAAATTTCCTCAACCATTTTTGCAATAGCGGGTGAAGATGTTATGCCTGGTGACTGGATGCCAACTTCATTTATAAAGCCATTTGTCTTGGTGTTTTCTATGATAAAATCACCTGTGGATGAGGCTGGGCGAAGACCTGCGAAAGACCTGATAAATTCTTTGAGATTTATAACGTCTTCCTTAACTGATTTTTGGGCGAGTCTGTAAATTTCAGCCAACCTTTCTATGTGGGTGCCCTTGTCAATTTCTTCTTCATCTATGGCATCTGGGCCTAGGAGAAGGTTATTGTGGTAGGTTCTTGTTACAAGTATGCCCTTGGATTTCGGACTTGGGGTTTGAAAGAGAACTTGTTTAACCCTTGCCCCTGTGCCCTTTTGCATTATTAGGTATTCGCCAGATCTTGGGTGGATGGTGAACTTAGTTTCTGTAATCATTTGGGAAATTTTTGCACCCTCGAGGCCTGAAGAGTTGATTACAAAACGACTTTCAAAACTTTCTCCACTTTCACTTGTAACTGTGAATATTTCCCCATTTTTTTTCTATATTTGTAACCCTATTTTCAAGTTTAAGCTCTACTCCATTAGAAACTGCATTTTCCATGAGGGCTATAACATATTCGTAGGGCGAACAAAGGCCAGCACCCTTGCAATATAGGGCAGAAATAGCCTTATCTGACACATTCGGTTCGATTTCTCTTAGCCTAGCTTGGTCAATTATTTCTATATCATCAAGCCCATTTTCAAGACCCATAGCCATGAGTTTTTCAAGTTCTTTTTCATCTTCTTTGTCAAAGGCTAAAACGAGGGACCCGTTTTCTAAAAAACCAAAATTTAATTCTTCATTGAGTTTTTTAAATTCTTTTCTGCCTTCATAACATATTCTGCCCCTAAGTTCGGAATGGGGTTCAGCATAGCCACCGTGGATTATAGCAGAATTTGCCTTAGAAGCGCCCATGGATACGTCGTTTTCTTTTTCGAGGACGAGGATATTTAGTTTGTAACGAGATAGGCTTCTGGCAATACTAGCTCCTGTGACTCCAGCTCCAATAATTATTAAATCATACATACATTTTCCTTTCAAAAATGAAGCTTCTTCAACTTTATTTTTACTTAAGATTTATTAAAATTTGTTGAAATTTGCTTATAGACAAAAATAGAGCGGGTAAATAATCTCCGCTCTTTCACTCTTATATTAGGTAAACATTTTCTTAATTATAGCATAAGTTTGAGCTAAATTCAATCCAAGGATTTTTAAAAATAATTACAAAAATTCTTTATAAAGATTTATTGGGATAATTTTTAATTAAAATTTGAAGATATTAGTCTAAACTGGTTTATATTTTCACTTTTAAAAGTATATTATATATAGTATGTAAAGGGAGAATTATTATGAGATGTGAGCATTGCGGTGCGAATATAGATCAGGCTAGTAATTTTTGTCCGGTTTGTGGTAGTAAAATCGAGAAAAAAGACCAAGCTAGTGAATCTATCCAAGTAAATAAAAAAACGAAGAATGTTTTTTCAAAACTTCTCAAGTTTAATAAAAATAAAATAAACCCTCCAGACCATATAAATTCTAAGGAAGGCGAAGAGAATCAAGTAATTAGGTTAAATCAAGCTGAGGAGGATGAGCCAAAAATTTCACAAGAGGAAAATCTTCAACCAGCTAATGAAGATTTAAAGATTAATCCTAACGAAGAAAATATCTTTAAGCCAAATTCCTTAGATAGGATGGATAAAGAAAGCAGGAGGTTTGAAAATTTAGGGAGCACGTCTTCTCCATATAATCAAAGGTCGGTTATCGAAAAAGTCCAGGCCAAGGTTACAAGAAACCAGGCTAGGAATAACCGAGATGAAGATTATTATATAGATGATTATAAGGCCCTTGCTTTAAATAAAAATATAGAGGATAAGCTTGATAGACTGATAAATGGAAAAGACAAAGAATTGTCTAGTTTGACTATTTCTGGAAGTATAAGGAAGATTCAGAAAAATACTAGGGCTAAAACCAAGGCAGATTTAGGTCAAGAAATAATCAGGCCAGTCCAAAATGAGGAAGCTTTTAGGCCAAAGGAAGAGACGGCAAAGCCTATAAACAAAGACTTGGATGTAGGAAAAGAAGCAAGTGCAGAAACAAAACAAGTAGATTCATTCCAAAAGAAATACTTTACAAAAAGGAACCTGCTATTGGCTTTAATAGGTCTTTTGATTGCGGTAATCCTTGGAACCCTTTATATAAAAATGAGCAAGGCTGATGATATAACAATCCCACTTAGTGACTACATCAACATCAGCTATGAAGGTAGCGATGGCAATGCAGTGCCAAAAGCAAGCATAGATACAAAGAAGTTGATAGATGCTTATGGCAATGATATTAAATATATATCCAGGGATAACAATAAGGATTCCTACGGGTCTCCAGCTGAAGAATTTGCAGCAGACTTGGAAAGCAATGTGGTATTCCAATATTCAAAGGATAGTGGCTTGTCAAATGGAGATGAGATTACAGTCATGGCGAACCTTGACAATATCAAAATTTCAGATAAGTACAATGTCTTAATGTCAAATGCGTCAAAGGCAGTAATTATAGACGGCATAGCAAATGATGGCTTCACTGATCCTTTTGCCTATATCAAAGTAAAATTTGAAGGCAAGAGTCCAGATATCACCCTAAGTGCTAGCCTAACTGATGATGCGCCAGAATATATGAATGCTGTTGACATTATTCCTGCCAAGACAAATGGAATAAAAGAGGGCGAAGAGGTAGCTGTAAGCCTAAACTTCAACGCAGATGAATTTAAAAACACCTACAATGTAAGCCTATCTCCAACTAGCAAAAACTTTAAAGCAAGCACTGAAGAAGGCGAAAAAGAAGGGGAAGACAAAGAAGCAAGCAATAGCGATTCAGAATTTATAAGTACAACAGCCAACTTAGATGGGGATCTGTTGGGACAATTAAAATTCAAGGCTGGAGAGCTAATCAAACAAACTATATTATATAAAAATATAATTAGCGTTGATAAAATTGACTATCTTGGTTCATTTACAGGCGTCAAGGAAGACGGCAGTGGGGATATAAAAAATAAAGTTTACCTCATTTATGAAGTAACAACATCAGAAAAACTCCCAGACTCAAACTTCCAAACAAGCTTTAAATACTACACCTTTGTTCAATTCCAAAATGTGAAGAAGGCTATGGACGCAGATGGCAAGTTCTATAGTCAGGGACCAATAACGACAGATAACCAAATCTTCCACAAATTCTTTGTGGAAAGTGACTACAAGTATTACCAAATTGAATACCAAGGATTTGGTTTTATAGACAAGGCCCTAGCAAATGTTGGAAGTGGGCTTGAAGGCTTTAATGTAACTGAAGACAACAAGACAAATATCACCAACCACTTTGCTACATCTGACGGAGTAGTTGGAGAATATGAGGCGGACGGTAGGAGATTATCACTCAAGTCTGATGGCAGCCTCACCTACCAAATAGATAAGGCAGTCCACATCGGCTCCTACAGTGCAAACGGCAATCAAGTCTCAGCTACAATCAAGGGAGTGAATGTAGATACTCCGGTAATCCTAAATTACGACAATGGAACACTCAAGGCAGAAAGCCAAGGAGAATTTAACGCAATAAGCTTTAAAAAAATACAAAATTTTTAGGTTAAAAAAAGCCTGGTGGCAAGTGAAACGACCAAAAGATCGCTAATATATGTAGGTCAGGCTTTCACACCACCGGGTTTTTTAGTAAAGAAAACATAAGGAGAAAAAATGTTAGAAAATAAAGAGAAAAAATCCACCTATTACGAAGCCTATCCAAAATCATTTGTAGACTCAAATGCTGATGGAATCGGAGACCTAGATGGACTTAGGAGTAAGTTTACAATTATTTCACAATTAGGAATGAATTATATCATCATAAACCAAATTTTTGCAAAAAACAAGGGAAAGATTGACTTCTATGAAATAGAAAAAGATTTGGGGAATATAGAAGATATTAAGGCGATGTGTGAAAAAGGAAAATACACCAGACTTAAAGTTCTCTTAGACTTTGACGCCAAAGATCTCTTTGAGTCTTATGGGAAGGACCTAAAAGCAAAAATTATAGACATAATAAAATATTGGAAAGAAACAGGCATAAGAGGCATAAGGATAAGAAACCTATCCTACCTTTTCGAAAAATCTGAAACAGAAGCCAAAGACTTAATTGCAAAAATAAAAGCAAGTACAGACGAATTAGGACTAATGTTTATAGGAGGTTTTGACAATCCAAAATATTTAGAAAATGACATGGTAGATATGGCATATTTCTCCAAAGCCAATAGTCTAATAGAAAAACCAAACTCCTATAAAAATTTTTATGAATTTATAGACCAAATTCAGAAATTGAGCGAAGAAATACCAGCAGGAATGGATTTAGATAACCTCTCAAGCCCAAGACTTGTAGAAAAAATCTTAGCTCACGACGAAGAAGTAAGACCACTAACAGAAGCCCTAGCCACCATGCTTTTTAGCCTAAAAACAATTCCCTTCATCTACCAAGGCACAGAAATCGAAGCTAAAAGCGAATATGACGTAGATATGGAAGCCATAAATGATAGGGAAATCAAAAAAATTTATCATTCCTACCTAGAAGATGGCTTAAATGCAGAAGAAGCCTTTGACAAAATCAAAAGAGAAACCAATTTCTCAGCCAAAATTCCTCTAAGATGGGACAATTCCGCCCTAGGAAGGTTTTCTGAAATAAAAAATTACTATGGAACCATGATCCATTACGATAATAACTACAAGGAATACTTGAAACACAGCGACTCATTTTTCTTTTATATGTACAACATCATCATGTTAAGAAAAAGAGAATCAGCCTTCGGTCTAGGCGACTACGAGGTCTTATCAATTGATGATGCAGTCTACGCCTACAAGAGAACCTACAAGGATAAATCCTTTGTAATCCTAATAAATTTAAGCAATGACTTCTACGAACTGGACGAAAAAATCACCGACCTAATAAAGGAAGGCAAGCTAATAAAAAACAACAACCCAGACTACGACCCAGAAATTCTAGACGCTTACCAAGCTGTGATAATTGAGTTATAGAAAATTTATTGAATTAAAAAAAACACAAGCCTAATAGTTTTTTTAGAGCTTGTGTTTTTAAATTTCAAAACATCTAAGTGTGGAATTGCTAATTTATATCTTCATCCTTTTTAAAAATCATCATCTTATTGTCATCCAGGTAAAGATTTATGGTTTTGCCATCATTTATGATTTTGTATTTGAAACCTGTTCCGAAATTTGATTGGTTATTTTTAGAAGGTTTTGAAGTGCCTTCAACTTGAGAATCAATTTCTCCATCAAAATCTGTCACGTCATCGTAGATTTTCTTTTCTCCCGAAAATAAATAGAGCTTATCATCAATAAAAATCATAGGAATCAAATCCCACTCTACATTTTCATTAGCTTTCTTAACTTTATTCTTGCCAATGTTGGCATTTATACAAGCTGCACAGGAAAAAAATGTAATCAATAAAAATAGAAAATTTTCATCTCGACCCGCCTTAAAGATTGTAATTCAGGGTTAATCTTATATCAATCATATTAGAAAACACAAAAAGCAAGAACTAAAATTTGCAGATTTTTATAAAAGCTATTAATTTTTTAGGGCAATAAAAAAACAACCTAGTTGGTTGTTAATCTATGGTCGGGTCCAAAGGATTAGAACCTTCGAGCCTCACCTTCTCAAAGCCGAAGAGCTTCCAACAAAAAAAGCAAGAACTATGAGTTGCTGATTTGTATAAAGCTATTAATT
>NZ_CAUPFR010000079.1:0-7866 GCF_963510575.1 uncultured Anaerococcus sp.
TATTTGTCCCATCATTTACCAAAAGGATTTTGAGAGGAGTTTTAATCCTAAAAGGATCTAGGATTTCCCCAATCCCAGTAGCTCGTGCTGCCCTATCGAGGAAGAAAAATGGGATATCCGCCCCAAGTTTCGCCCCTTCCTTCATAAGGTCATCTCGGCTAAGACCCAGCTTCCAAAATTCGTTCAAAGCCTTCATAGTCTCGGCACAATTTGTAGACCCACCAGCCAAACCAGCAGCAACCGGTATATTTTTTCTAAGTTTAATCTTAATACCAGGCGCCCTTTCTCCTGCAAGGTCCTTCATAGCCTTGTAAGCCTTGAAAATTAGGTTATCCTCGATTTTACCCAAGTCAACATTAGACTCATAGGCAAATTCGCAATCCTTAGTTTCTTCTATTTCTAATTCATCAAAAAGATTAATCCTAGCCATCAAAGTGTCGATATTATGGTAACCATCAGCTCTTTTTGAGATAATATCAAGGCTTAGGTTAATCTTTGCAAAACATTTTCTAATCATAAATACCTCAAAAATATTATATCCTTTATGATTATTTTTTCTATACTTTATCTAAATAGCTTGACAAGAAAAATAATGGTTATATAATAAGGCATAACAAGCGATGATAAGAAGAGTAATCTTGCATAAATCCTCTAGCGAGTCTTGTAGAGTGGAAGAAGACAGGTAAGGGTAGGATGAAGAGAGTCTTTGAGCTTAGGACCTGAATTAAGAGTAGGGCCTTAGGGGTGTGCCCCTTATAGCATAAGGTATGATAGTACTTATTGAGTCTTATTTTGTGAAAAATAAGAAAATTTGGGTGGCAACACGATAAACTCGTCCCTTTGGGAGGAGTTTTTTTTTATGCCAAAAAGAAAGGAATTTATAATGAAGAAATTATTAATCGGCGTCCTATTAGCAGGACTAATGACAGGATGTGGCGCAAATGAAAACACTAAGGATGCTAAAGAATCTGCAAATACAGATAAATTACCAGGTATTCTAGCTGACGGAAAATTAACTGTAGCAACAAGTGCAGACTTCGCCCCATATGAATTTTATGATGGAGAAGATATTGTTTGTTTAGACCCTGAAATTGTAAAAGCTATTGGAGAATAATTGAAGGTCGTCGTATAAATAAAAGATTTGGACTTTTACAAAATCATAGCATCAATTGGTTCAGGTAGGGCTGATATAGGAGCTGCTGGTATGACAGTAGATCCAAAAAGGCTTGAAAATGTTGATTTTACTGATACTTATGCATCAAGCACTCAATTATTCTTAATAAAAAAAGATAGTGGAATCAAATCAAAAGATGACCTAAAGGATAAGACAATAGGTTGCCAACTTGGTACAATAGGAAATGAACTTGCTGATAAAGAATTTGACAAGGTATCAGCCTTTGCTAAATATCCTGATGCTGTCCTTGCCCTTCAAAATGGAAAAGTCGATGCAATCTTAATGGACCAAACTTCAGCAGAAAAATTCCTAGCAGCCAACGACGATCTTGAAATCATGAAAGCTGACTACGAATCTGAAGATTATGCATTTGCCATCGGTAAAGAAGAAGATGAAGCCAAAGACCTAATAAATAAGGCCATCAAAGAACTTCAAGATGATGGAACAATCGAAAAAATTGTCAAAAAATATAAGTAGGTCCTGATGTTTGACTTGATAAAGACAAATCTCTTAGATGGCAACCTATATATGTACCTTATAGAAGGCCTTAAAATAACCCTTCTAGTAAGTACAATTTCCCTAATATTATCCTTCATCCTAGGTATAATCCTTGCCATAATCAGAAAAGCCAAGATAGACCTCAATCCAAAATGGGATAATCCAAAAGGATTTACCCTGAATATTTTAGATAAGCTAGCTGGGCTTTTTATAACAATCATAAGGGGAACTCCATCAACAATCCAGCTTTTAATTATGTTTAACGTAATTCTTGTAGGCCTTGATAACCTGGTAATAATTGCCATAGCAACCTTCGCCTTAAACTCATCCGCCTACATGTCTGAGGTCATCAGAAGCGGCCTAAATTCAGTAGCAAAAGGAGAAGTGGAAGCTGCAAGAAGCTTGGGACTCTCATATAACGAAGCCCTCTTTAAGATAAGCCTTCCCCAAGCCCTAAGAAACGCCCTCCCAGCCTTAGGTAACGAAGTTATAACACTTTTAAAGGAAACTTCAATATCTGGCTTCATAGGACTAGCTGACTTAACCCGTGGAGCATCAATAATCATATCCAAAACCTTTAAGGCAAGCGTCCCTTATTTTGCGGCAGCTCTAATATATCTAATAATAGTAATCTTGATAGAGCAAGCCTTCAAAGCCATGGAAAGGAAGATACAACATGTTAGAAGTTAGAAATCTTCACAAGAGCTTTGCAAACAACGAAGTTCTAAAAGGAATAGATTTAAAAGTCGATAAGGAAAATGTCATTTCAATAATAGGCCCATCAGGCTCAGGCAAATCAACCTTCCTTAGAAGCCTAAACCTCCTAGAGGAAATTGATAGTGGCCAAATCCTATTTTTAGATAAAAATATAAAAGACTATAATATAAACAGCCTTAGGGAAGAAATAGGCATGGTATTTCAAAATTTTAACCTCTTTAGCCATTTGACAATCATTGATAACCTAACCCTAGCCCCAATCCTCAGAGGCAAACTCGGAAAGGATGAAGCCCCCAAAAAGGCCAGAGAACTCCTAGAAAGAATCGGCCTATCAGATAAGGAAAAATCCTATCCAGACCAGCTTTCAGGAGGACAAAAGCAGAGGATAGCGATAATTAGAGCCCTCATGATGAATCCAAAAATCATGCTATTTGATGAACCAACCAGCGCCCTAGACCCAGAAATGGTTGGGGAAGTTCTAAATTTAATGGCAGATTTAGCAAAAGATGCCATGACAATGTTAGTAGTAACTCATGAAATGGCCTTTGCAAGAGAAGTATCAAACAGATTAATCTTTATGGATGCTGGAAAAATAGTCGAAGAAAGTAATAACCCAAAAGATTTCTTTGCAAACCCAAAA
Organism: uncultured Anaerococcus sp.; assembly: GCF_963510575.1. Lineage (GTDB taxonomy): Bacteria > Bacillota > Clostridia > Tissierellales > Peptoniphilaceae > Anaerococcus. The sequence continues at coordinate 3,030 of NZ_CAUPFR010000079.1, forward strand.
ACAGATAGGGCCAAAGATTTTCTAGGAAAAATTATTTGACAAAAGCCAAAAATCATAGTATCATTTAATAGTGATACTAAGCGGGATTGGCGGAATTGGCAGACGCGCAAGACTAAGGATCTTGTGACCGATTTTAGGTCGTGGAAGTTCAAATCTTCTATCCCGCACCATAGAATAATTAAGAAAGAAGGCATTGGCCTTCTTTTTTTCTATTCATTATGCTTGGCACAAGAAGAATTTCCATATTATCCACTATCCTGGCACAATAATCTTTTAATTTTTTTCTAAGTTGACTATAATTTCCCCCTAACAAAGCCCCTCCTACTTTAAAGATATAATAAAACTTATACAAGGTTTTTCAATTACCCTAGCCCCACAAGTCATCTTCCGGATAATTTTCCCTATAGATTTTTATTAACCTTCTTATCTTATCCTTTGCTTCTTTTTTCATATTTTCATCCCACTTTCCTTCTTCAGAGGATTTTTTTAAGTATGAAAGGGCCCTTTTTATGTGAAAATAAAGGGATTTGGGTCCAAATTCTTTGCCGTCAATAATTAGGTATTTTTTGCCTTTTTTGTAAATTTCTTCTACCATCTTTGTTCCTCCCTAAATGCTTTCCAATACTTCTAGGAGTTGGTCGCTTTTCCTAGATTTTTTCTTTTCTTTATCCACACTTGTGGTTTGACCCTTATTATTCTTTATATTATTCATATTTATATTATTATCCTGTGAGTTTTCTCCTATACCCTGCTTCTTATTTTCTACTAGGGGGTCTGTTAAATTTTTGATAGACTCGGTATAATTTTCTGGTATATATAATTTTCTCCTTTCTATCATTTTTGAGTTTTTCTTGTATTCATATATTCTTTTTATAAGTCCAGCTTCTACAAGCTTTGATATAGACTGTGATATTGTAGATATCGACATTTGATAGACTTTCGCGAAATATTTATTTGTAGCATAACAGTAGCCTTTTTTGCTAGAAAGTGCGAGTATGTCTGAATATAGAATTTTATCAAAAGCTGACAGCCTCTTATCTAATCTTATTTCTGATGGTAAGATTGTGTAATATGTTGGTTGCATTTGCCCTCCTTTGGTGGTGTAATTTTTTGCTATACTACTTATATATAGGATTTTTCTATCATATGTCCCGATTTTTGCACAAAAAAATCCTTCATTTTATAGTAAAAAAAGACCCCATCTTAGATGAGGTCGATTTTTATTGTTTTGTTTTAGATGAATAGGCCGGCACAGATTACTGATACTACGGTCATTAGTTTGATTAGGATGTTTAGGGATGGACCTGATGTGTCTTTGAATGGGTCTCCTACTGTGTCTCCTACTACTGCTGCCTTGTGTGCGTCTGAGCCTTTTCCATTTTCGCCGTCTAGGGTTTCGATGTATTTCTTTGCGTTATCCCAAGCTCCACCTGCGTTTGACATGAAGATTGCCATTAGTACGCCTGTTACTAGGGCTCCTGCTAGAAGTCCACCGAGGGATTGTGGGCCAAATACTAGGCCTACAAAGATTGGTACTATGATTGCTAGTACGCCTGGTAGGATCATTTCTTTTAGGGATGCAGATGTTGATATTTCAATACATCTTTGGTAGTCTGGGTCGCTTGTTCCTTCTAGTAGGCCTGGGTCGTTTCTGAATTGTCTTCTTACTTCGTTGATCATTTGTGTTGCGGCTTTGCCTACTGAGTTCATTGTGAGTGCTGTAAATAGGAATGGTAGCATGCCTCCTACGAACATTCCAGCTACTACGTGGCTGTCTAGGATTGAGATTGTTTCTAGGTTTAATGTTTCTGAGTAGGTTACGAATAGGGATAGGGCTGTTAGGGCTGCTGAGCCGATTGCAAATCCTTTACCTATGGCTGCTGTTGTGTTTCCTATTGAGTCTAGTTCGTCTGTGATGTCTCTTACTTCGCTTGGTAGGGCTGCCATTTCAGCGATTCCGCCGGCGTTGTCTGTGATTGGGCCGTAGGCATCTACTGATACTGTTGTGGCTGTTGTTGATAACATTCCTACTGCTGATAGGGCTATACCAAATACTCCGTCTGCCCAGTAGGCTGCGATGATGCCTAGGGAGATTAGGATGATTGGGAATACTGCTGATAGCATTCCTGTTGATAGACCTGAGATGATGTTGGTTGCTACACCTGTTTTTGATTCTTCTGCTATATTTTTTACAAATCTGAATTTATCTGATGTGTAAACTTCTGTTAGTAGTCCGATTGCTATACCTACTATGATTCCTGTGATGATTGCAAGGGCTGCTCTTACGTTGCCAAAGTAGGCGAAGGATAAGATAATAGCTGCAATTAGGACTATGGCGCCTGAGACATAGATTGTCATCATGAGGGCCTTTTGTGGGTCCCTGTGGTTTTTAGATGTGAATAGGAAGCTTGCTACAAGTGAGGCAAGGATTCCTACTGTTACTAAAAGTAGGGTGAAGTTTAATCCAGCGTCGCCGTATGATACAAGGCCTAGGGTGATAGCTGAGATGATTGCTCCTGCATAGGATTCAAATAAGTCTGCTCCCATTCCTGCTACGTCTCCAACGTTATCTCCTACGTTGTCTGCGATTACGGCTGGGTTTCTTGGGTCATCTTCTGGGATACCTGCTTCTACCTTTCCTACAAGGTCAGCTCCAAGGTCGGCAGCCTTTGTATAGATACCACCACCAACTCTGGCGAAGAGGGCAACAGATGATGCTCCGAGTGAATATCCCATTACTATGGCTGGGTCCCTAAAGATTAAGTAGCAGATTAAAAGTCCTGAAAAACCAAGGCCTGTTACTGCATAACCCATTACAGAACCACCTGCAAAGGCAAGTTTTAGGGCTCTGTTTGTGCCACCTTCCATGGCTTCATTTGCACATCTAGAGTTTGATTCTGTAGCGGTCCTCATACCAATAAATCCTGTTAACATTGAGAAACATGAACCGATTACATAACAAATCATGATTCTAAAGTCTAGGAAAATGGAAATTAGGATTGAAACAATTACTACGAAGGCAATGATAAATTTATATTCACTTGCGATGAAGGTCATTGCTCCGTTTTTGATGTATCCTGCAATCTCGTGCATTCTTTTTGAGCCTTGAGATACAGGAAGAATTCTCTCTTTAATAATATAACCCATAGCAAATAACGCTAAGATAGCTACTATTAAAGAAATAATAACAATTAACATAAGTCCTCCTTTTATTATTTAATTATATCTATGACTATACTTTCATATATTAAATATTCATGTTTTATGGCAAATTAAAAGGGAGCCAGGCTCCCATTTGCTTATTGAAATTTATTTGTTTTATATCTTAGTTTTCTTCGTAAGGCAATAGGGCTACTTGTCTAGCTCTCTTGATTGCTCTTGTTATTTCTCTTTGGTGTTTTGCATTTAGACCAGTAACTCTTCTTGGAAGAATCTTACCTCTGTCGGTAACAAATCTTTTTAGAGTTTCAATGTCTTTATAGTCTATTACCTTTGATGGGTCTTTAACAAATGGATCAACCTTTTTTCTTGGTTTAAATCTTCTTGCCATTGTAATTCCTTTCTCTATATTTTTCTAGAATGGAATTCTGCCATCGTCTTGGATTTCAGTAAAGTCATCATCAAAAAAATCGTCATTGGTGCTTGGTGCACTTGCTTGGTTATTTTGATGGCTACTTGTTTGAGAATAGTTGTTTGTATATACATCTTGGTTGTCGCCAGGATTTGAGCTATGACTTTGTCTTTCTGACCTAGATCCTAAAAACTCAACATTGTCGGCAACAACATCTGTTGTATAAACTGTCTTGCCTGATTCTCTATCTTGGTAGCTTCCGGTTTGGATTCTACCTTCTACTGCGCATTGACTTCCTTTAAAGAGGTATCTAGAGGCATTTTCTGCCTGCCTACCCCAAACAGTTATCCTTGGGAAATCTGCTGTTGGACGATTAGCTGCTTCCGCTTCTTCTCTTTTTTCACGACTAAGTTTTTTGTCAATTGCTAATGTGAATGTGCATACCGCTTGATTTCCTTGGGTATATCTTAACTCAGGATCCCTAACTAGGCGTCCTATAAGTATCACTTTATTCATATTAGTCCTCTTTTCTTATAACCATGTATCTAAGAACGAAATCTGAAAGTCTTAATCTTCTTTCAAATTCTTTGATATGATCTGGGTCAGACTTGAAGTCTACGATGTAGTAGTAACCTTCTTTAAGATCTGCGATCTCATAAGCAAGTCTTCTCTTTCCCCAATCATCAACTGATACAACTTCGCCGTTTTCTTCGATATGACCTTTAAATCTATCTAGAAGAGCAATTCTGTCAGCATCAGCTAATTCAGTCTTGAAAATCAATACTGCTTCGTAATTATTCATATTTTCACCTCCCTGTGGACTATTGACCCCGTTTATACTACGGAGTAGAGATTACCTATTGATAATACCCTCTTTTCGCTCAAATGTCAAACTTAGAAAAATTATAGTTTTTTTCTTTAAAATGGGTATATAAGTTTATAGAAAATCTTAAGGAGGTTTTATGAAATTATTAGAAGGTAAAGTCGCTGTTGTGACTGGTTCATCAAGGGGAATTGGTTTTGCTGTTGCAGAAAAATTCCTCGCTAACGGTGCCAAGGTCGCTATCCTTGGTTCTAGGGAAGAATCAGCCAATAAGGCTATTGATAAATTAAAAGAAAATTATGACCCATCCCTTTTTAAAGGCTATTGGCCAAGCTTAACAGAAGAGGCAAGTGTAAAGAACTTTGTAGGTGAGGTTTTAAAGGATTTTGGCAGGGTTGATGTACTTGTAAATTGCGCTGGTATTTCAGATAATATACCAAGTT
>NZ_CAUPFR010000080.1:0-7476 GCF_963510575.1 uncultured Anaerococcus sp.
GCTTTTGATAGCTGCCGGGTCCCACGCCTTTGTTCCACCAATCACAAACTCTGACGCTAATGGCGTATTCGCTATTAGAAGTTCCCAAGACCTCAAAAATTTCAAAGAATATTTATCTGACAAAAAGAAATTAATAATCATAGGTGGAGGTATCCTCGGCCTTGAGGCAGCAAACTCAATTTCTCACCTAGGCATAGAAATAACTATAGTAGAAGCCTTTGACTACCTACTCGCAAGACAACTTGACAAAGACCTTTCACAAAAATTAGAAAAGGCCCTAAATGACATGGGCATGAAAACCCTAACAGGCAAGTTTAGTGAAGAAATCCTAGTAAAAGAGGGGGCAGTTTGTGGCCTAAAACTAACTGACGGCACAGAACTAGAAGCTGATGCTATCATGGTTCAAGCAGGTGTTAGGGCAAATATTGATATAGCTAAAAATTCTGGTCTTGCAACAGACAGAGGTATCCTTGTTGGCGAAAACCTACAAGTAGAAAATGAAGACATCTTCGCTGCAGGAGACGTTGCTCAAATAGGAAACTTCTCAATAGGTCTTTGGACAGCATCTATGGAAATGGGTAAGATTGCCGGCGCAAACATGACTGGTGGAAATAAATTATATGAACAACCAAAACCATTCTCAACTCTCATGCTAGGCGATGTAAAACTATTTTCAGCAGGTCAAAATGCAGGCGATGGCATAGAAGAAGTCAAAAAAGAAGACGGAGAGAAAATCTACAAACTCTTTAAAAATGGTGATAAATTTGTAGGTGGCATCCTTTGGGGAGACATCAAATACCAAATGGACGTTAAAAAAATAGTCTTCGAAGGAGTAGACCCAAAAGAAACAAAACTTGGTAAGGAAATTTTTGGCCTATAAATAAAAATGCAAAGAGCTAAACCATCATGGTCTAGCTCTTTTTTTATAGGCTGTATAAATATTTTAAGGCAGCCGGCAATCTTTTTTGCCAATATATTTCATTGTGGATTGCCTCTTCGTCAACTACATATTTTATATCCACCCTATCTTTCAAAAATCCATAGGCCATTTGGGACAAAAATACATAAGATTTTTGGGTTACTATATCGTCAAATTCTTTTGTGCCTGTATCTATATATATTTTTTGTTTATTTTTGGTATCATACTTCGACAAAATTTCGCCCATTCCTACTGGTTCTAGGATAAAATGAGTTGACATTGCAAGGATCTTATCAAAAATTTTAGGATATTCACTTCCCATATAAAGGCTCATAATTCCTCCCATTGATGATCCACCGATGAGCCTTGATGTGGCTTTTTTATTTTTTTCTAACAGAGGAATTAACTCTTCTGTTATAAATTTACCAGTCAAAATCCCCTTAGGATTAAGTTTTGCATTGGTTTCTTTATTAGTAAAATTTTTAAAAGGCGAATATTCATTAGTCCTTGCCCTGCCTTCTTCGCCCTCAGCACAGTATATTCCAACAAGATTTGCCCTAAGTCCAATTTTTTCTATTGCCTTATCAAGCTCCCAAACCTCTCCCATAAAGGATTCCTCCTTGTCATAGAGATTAGCACCATCAAAAAAATACAAAAACAAATCCGAATCCCTGTCCTCTATGAAAGTATAAGTCACATCCCTACCTAAATATTTTGAATAAAGCTCTTTTTTCTCTACCATATTTCCCCCATTTCTATTAATATTATATTCTTACCCAAAAAAATCCCCCGCACATTGGCGAGGGAGCTTTTAAGAAATTTTGTCATTTACTTTTGTTTTCATTCCCATACTTATAAGGATAAAGACTAAAGAGAAGGCTAGCATTATTCCTATATTGGGCAGGATTGTCCCAAAGCTAGGGTTTTCTAAGACCATCTCATTATTTTTAATATAATAATATGATGGGAAAATTTTTCCCAGGGTCAAGGCAGTTTTTGAAAGTAAGGCTTGAGGAACAAAAGCCCCGCACAAAAATGATGATCCCAAGGATACGACTTGCATGATTCCTGAAATGGTGTTTTCATTTGATATTAGGCTTGAAATGAAAACTGCCATGGTCACTACACTGATTGTGAAAACCAAAGAATTTACCATCATTAAGTTTATATGGGCAGCAGAAAAGTCGTATTTGTAGAGGATAACAAATAACAAAATATATAGGGCCCACACTATAAGGCCTGTGCTTATGTGGCCTAAAATCAATTCCAGATTCATCCTCGACCTTGGCATTGGACTTACTGTATTTCTCATGGCAAGGCTTTTCTTTTTATAAACGCTAACTATAGTTGATACAATCAAAAGGACCTGGGCTAGGATTAGATAATTGATGAAATTAAAATAAAATACCGAATTATCTTCCTTAGCTAGATCTATTTTGCTTTTTATCTTGACATCTACCTGTTTTGCCAAATCTTTATTTGTGTATTTAATAGCTTCATTTGTAGCAAAACCAGCTTGCTCATAGGCATCAACCTGGCTTAGGTACTGGTTTACATGCTCTTTAACAGCCATACCATACATATCATCAGGTGCCTGTTTAAAATTCACCTTCCTTGTTTGGTCAAAATCTTTTGGAATAACAAGACTTGCGCTTATTATCTGATAAAAAAGCTTATCTTCAACTAGGTCTTCGTCCATCTTCTTAATCACAGCTTTCTTATCCAAATAATCATAAAGCCCCTTTGATAAATCTGTATTTGCTTCATCTTTTAAATAGATATTGGGCCTTACATTTGTGTAAAAATCATTCTTATCAGACTTGGTTGAAAAACTTAAAATGGCAAGAAAAATTAGGGTGTATAAAATAATGGCGACCTTGTGGGCCATGGCTATTTTAAAATAATTTTTAAAGACTCTCATATTCCTTACCCCTCATAAAAAACAAAGATCCAGCCAAGAATACAGCACTAATAAGCACTAAAAGACCGAGATTTTCATAAAACCTAGATGTAGAATCGTAATAATACAAAGAATAAATCGCATCTGTAACCACAGCAACAGGATTGATTTTGCCTAGGATTGGGAATTTCTCTTGAATAATGACTTTCATACTTGAAATCATCATTCCCGATAGAAAACTCATTAGCATGGTGATTGCAATTCCGAGATTTATCTTAAATTCAATATTTTTCTTGTTTGAAACTCCTATAAAAATCCCAAAGGCAACCCCAGTTAGAGATGAAACCAAACTTAGAAGTATCAAAAGCGGCTTTCTATCCCCGAAATCGACTCCAAGAGCCCTATCAAGGTAGAAAATAAAAACCAGAGTGATTATGAAGTTTATAAGCCAAGAAACAAGGACAGATGCCAATAAGCTTACAGATTTTTTTATAGGTGCAACTGCATTTCTCTTGGCATTTACTGACAGATTTGCCTCGTATTGATAGATTACGTAAAGCCCCCACATATAGCCGTAAATGGTAGTCATGCCTATCAAAGTGTAAAAAAAGGCATTAATCGGATCCATATTTTTCCTAGACTCATCTTTAATGTGGTTTTCGACATTCAAAAGTTTTGATATATCAGTATGAGGATTTTTTTCCATTGCCCTTTTTATCATTTCTGATTTTTGGACATAGGCATTTAGGATTGTCTCTACTATAGTTTCCTGGATACCAGATTTTTTTGTAATAATTTTATCCTTTGATTTTATATAGGCCCTGACATCAGGATTTGTATCTAAAATCCCCTCATCTTTTGCCTTTGTAATCCTAAAATAATCCTCATCTTCCATAGTCTCTAGGAAATTTTTGAAATTTTGATCCTTAAAGGCCAATTCGCTCACCCCAATATCAATAGGGTCAAATTTGTTATTATCACTTATGCCTCCGAAGGCCAGTTTGAAAAATATTCCCAAAATCATCGGAAAAACCAAGGCCCAAAAGACCATGGTCTTTTCCCTTAAGAGGAATTTAAAAGTATTTTTAAATGAATGCCAAAACATACTAGTCCCTCAAATCCTTGCCTGTAAGGTCTAAGAAAACATCATTTAGGCTTGGTTTTTCAACATTAATAGACCTGTATGAAACTTGATTCTCACTTAAGATTCTAACAAGGCTTAAGAGATTTTCTTCACTTTTAGAAAAAGTCATCTTGCAAGTTCCATCCTTGTAGGCAAAATCTATGATATGGGCCATATCTCTAAGCTTTTCCTTAACCTCATCAGTCAAATCGTTCGCCTCAAATGAAATTTTTTCACCAATTTGAATCATATCCTTAAGCTCATTTGAAGTGCCCTTGGCAATGACTTTCCCCTTATCAATTATAACTATGTCATCGCACAAAAAATCTACCTCATCCATGTAGTGGGATGTATAGATAATAGTAGAGCCTTCCTCGTTTAGCTTTTTAATTCCCTCCAAAATGTTGTTCCTAGATTGGGGATCAACAGCCACAGTCGGCTCATCGAGGATGATTATATCAGGTCTGTGGGCAATGCCACAGGCAATATTTAGCCTTCTTAGAAGACCGCCCGATAATTTTTTTGGCTTAAATTTTACAAAGTCATTTAGGCCAACCAGGTCCAAAGTCCTTTGAATTAGCTTTTCTCTTTCCTTTTTATCCCTTATATAAAGACCACAAAAATAATCGATATTTTCATATACAGAAAGCTCGTCATAGACGCCAACGTCTTGGAAAACCACCCCGATTTTTTTCTTTATGTCATAGGCGTCAGGACTCATTTCCTTGCCATATATTTTCACACTGCCAGCATCTTTCTTTAAAAGACTTAGCATGCAATTAATTGTTGTCGATTTTCCCGACCCATTTGGTCCCAATAGACCTAAAATACGGCCTTTTTTGACATCCAAATCAAGACCGTCAAGGGCTGTTAGGTCCTTATATTTTTTGACAAGTCCCCTAACTTCAATCAAATTCTCCATAAGACCTCCAAAATTTATTTCCTACTTGCCTATCTTAATCATAATAATTTTTCTTTTATTATAGGTAAATCTATTGTAAAATTTATGTTAAAAAATCCACAGACCCAAAATGGCCTGCGGAATATTTTATAGTTTCATAGAATTTTGTCTTCTTCTTAGCCTTGTAATTGTTGCCTTTTCATCAATTTTTACCATAGACATATCTATTACAGTATCCTTTGGAATATCAACAATTGCTTCTGTTTTTGGGGTAATGAGTCCTATTGGTAGGAGGTCTTCTTCTATGGATCTTGCGTGGCTGGTTAGTTTGCCAAAGACCTTATTTGAGCCGATTCCTTCTAGCTTTTCACCCTTTTTGATATCTCTTTTTGCTATTGTTACAGTATCTGCCACCTGACCGTGGATTGGTGCTATAGTTGGCTCATTTTCTACAACTGCATTGAAGATTGTAATTGGTGCTTCAAGGCTTGTTAGGTGGTATGGCCTGTAGAGTAGATAATTTGGGCCATCACCAAAACCTAAAAATTTCATCAAATCTCTTACATCTTCTTGATCACTTGTTACTATTATAAAGACACCTGGGGCCATTCCTGGAGAAAAATCAACAACTCCATAGGAATTTAAAACTCCCCCATCTCTTTTTAGCCTAAAGTCTTCTACAACTTTTTCTGGACTTGTGGTGATGCCGTGGCAACCAAAGGTATCTGGCAAAAATCCTATAGCATTGCATACAGAGTTTAGCTCTATCATGGTGTTTGTCCCATCTACAAAGCTTGTTAGCATCCTTGGTGATAATTTTTTAGAATTGGCTTCTGCTTCTAATTCTTCATTAGTAGCGTAATTATTTAGCGGATTGTTTTTACCCTTAGCTGCTACTAGGACTTCAAGGCCCATGCCATAAGCGTTGTCCACAAGTTCCATAATAGCTCCTGGTTCATCCCCTAAAATACCTGTATAAACCACGCCCGCTTTTTTAGCCATGTCGTGAAGAACAGGACCAACTGTTGCCTCGCACTCAACATTGAAACTAATCATGTGTTTGTGGTATTGGATAGTTTTACGAGCTATGACTGCCCCGAAAGGAGGGTTGCCAGTACAATCCACAACAGCATTTATTTGTAATAATTTATAGGAAAGTCTGTAGTTAGTAGATACAGCAACATAGCCCTTTTCAAGGACTTCGTAGCCTTCATTGTAATCATCTGTGTAGATTATCTTATCTTCGGAAATACCAGCTTGGGTTAAGGCCTTGATAGCCTTTCTTGGATTCCTATCTACAACTAATTTGACTTCCATAGCGTCAAGTTTGGATAATTGGCTGATTAAAGATCCACCCATCTTGCCACAACCAATGATTGCAAGCTTGATGCTTTCGCCATTATCTCTCATTTCTCTTAACTTTCTATTTATTTTTAACATTAATTTCCTCTCTATGTTTAGCTAATAGACCCATCGCACACGCCTTGGCTGACGAGTAGGCCCACTGGATATTATAGCCTCCACAAGCTCCATCCACATCTAGGACTTCACCAATGAAGTAAAGATTTGGGATAATTTTAGATTCAAAAGTCTCAGAATCTACAAAATTTGTGTCAATGCCACCTATAGTCACCTGGGCATTTTCCTCATCATTTATAGCCGTAATTTTAAATCTCAAATCCTTGATAGTCCTGATAAGATTTTTGATTTCCCCATCAGTCAAAGAACTTGCCATCGTCTTCCCTTTTAATTTTACCCTATTTAGGATATCTATGATAAGTTTTTCATTCAAAAAACCCATTAAAATTTCTTCGATAGTTTTATTTAGATTTTCTCTTCCTAATTTTTTAATTATCTCAATAAGTTTTTCTTCTGGATAAGCTTCCAACAAATCAAGCGAAACCCAGACTTCTTTTTTATCTAAAAGAGCATAGGAAATGTAGTTTGAAAGGTCGAGTATAGCTGTGCCTGTAAGGCCGTAGTTTTGGAAAATTACGTCATCGGTAGATGCTTCGATAAATTTTCCATCCACAAAAAGACGAGCCATTGCAGTCACCCTCACACCCTTTGCTTTTTTTGATAGGGGATTTTGGCACTTATAATTTGTTATCCCATAAGATAGCCTAGTGACCTTGTGAAAATGCCTAAGGATATCAAAAATTTTCCCATCCGAACCAGATCCTGGAAGGGTGATTCCTCCTGTTGCTATGACTAGGTTTTCGAAATGAATTTTAGCCTTATCTGTGATTACTAGATGATTTTTAAAGTCAATATCCCTTACTTCATTCTCAAAGATAAATTCCCCCTTAGCGTTTAGGTACAAAATATCCCTGATTGTCTTTGCGCTCAAAGTCTGTGGATAACACCTACCTGAGGGAAGGGAGGTGGTCAAAATCCCAAGGTCATTTAAAAAATTTATCAAATCGTGATTGTCATATTTTTCTAAGGCGAATTTATAAAAATCCTTGCCAGAAGAATGAAACTTGTCGAGCGTTAAATTTAGGTTTGTAAAATTACACCTACCATTGCCTGTGGCAAGGAGTTTCCTACCTGCCTGGTCATTTTTTTCGATAACTTCTAGGTCATCACCATAGAGGTTGGCAAAAAACAAACCTGCCACGCCCCCACCTATC
>NZ_CAUPFR010000081.1:0-7443 GCF_963510575.1 uncultured Anaerococcus sp.
AAGACCCTATCTCCAAATCTATTGGTAAATTCAAATGATTTTCTTTTTTATTTGGATTAAACCAAATTGTTTTGATTTTTGCATTTACCCCACCTAGCATATCTGATGTTAGCGAATCGCCAATTATTACATAATCACCAAGATCATCCCAACCAATTTCCTTAAATACATACTCAAAAAACCTCTTATCAGGTTTTTCAAAACCTATAAGCTCAGAAATAAAAGATTTCTTGAAAATTTTATTCAAATCAGATCCCTCAAGTTTACCCTTTTGGGCTGTTAAAGAACCATTTGTAACTGCATATTGGTCATATTTACCACTAAGTTTTATTACCGTTTCTTTTCCATAAGGATTAAAAACATAAGTTTTGCCAAGTTGTACTTGATAATTATGATTAAATTCTCCAGCAAGTTCTGTATTTATCCCAAAAGTTTCAAAAAAATCCCTAAACCTACCTAAAAGAACATCCTCCCTAGTCACTTCATTTCTCTCCAGCCTTTGCCAATAATCATTATTTATTTTTTTATAAGTTTTAAGCATATCCTTAGTAGGAACTCCTAAATTAAAAATCTGAAAACACTTATTTATAGCTGCAGTCTCAGCTAAATCAAAATTCAAAAGAGTTCCATCTATATCCCATAATATTTTTTTCATCTCATATCCCCTTTGTATTTATTTTACTATTTGAAATTCTTTATAAAACTATTTACTAAATCTTCTTTTAATGATATCCTTAACATAAGAATGTGAGGTATTTATGAAAAAAGCTATGAAAATATTTGGTTACTTAATTCTAATATTAATAATTGCCTTTTTATGCCTTCTTGCATATTTAATGGTTACAGAATACAAACCAAAAGATATTGAAGAAATCGCTATATCAGGTTCATCTAAAGACAAGATAAAGGGAGGCGAAACTTACAAAGCTCTTACTTGGAATATAGGCTACGGAGGCCTAGACAAGGATACAGACTTTTTTATGGATGGTGGAAAAAGAGTCAACCCAATCTCAAAAGACCACGTAGAAAAAGCCCTAGCTGGTATTGCAGATGAAATAAAAAATATCAATCCAGACCTACTCCTCCTCCAAGAAGTAGATGCAGATTCTCAAAGAACCTACCATATAAACGAAGTTGAATATTTTGATAAGGAGCTCAGTGGTGCATCAACCTTCGCCTTTAACTACAAAGTAGGATTTGTTCCTTTCCCTATCCCACCAATGGGTAAGGTTAATTCTGGTATTTATACCAAATCAAAATTTAATATAGAATCTTCCTACAGATACCAACAACCCGTCCCACATAAGTGGCCAGTAAGGCTTGCAAACCTAAAAAGAGGCTTCAACGCCTCCTATCTACCTATAGAAGGAACCGATAAACATCTAGTCCTAGTAAACATCCACCTAGATGCCTACGAATCAGGATCAAGTGGTAGACTAGCACAAACCAAACAAATAATCGCCTTCATGAATGAAGAATATAAAAAAGGGAATTATTTAATAGTTGGCGGAGACTTTAACCAGGAATTGAGAAAAGGCTATGAAGCAAAGGTCCCAGAAGGAATATGGAACCCATCACCATTCCCATATGACTATCTAACAGACAACATCAAACCAGTCTTCGATAAAAACACCCACTCATCAAGGCTCAACCACAAGCCATACGACCCAAACGACTCATATGAATGTATAATAGACGGATTTTTACTCTCAGACAACATAGAAGTAAAATCCGTAAAAGGCCAAGCCATAGGCTTCGTAAACAGCGACCACAACCCAGTATTGTTAGAATTTAGCCTAAAAGAAAATAAGGAAGATTAGTCAATAAAAATCGTCCAAGAGATAGATAACTTACTTTAAGTAATCTAATCCCCGGACGATTTTTTTATATTAACTCTAATTTATACATTTCTTTGCCAATCTTTTCAAAACCATATCTTTCAAATAAGCTTCTAGAAACTTGGTTAAAGTAGTAAATTTCTGCCTTTAGGTAAGATAATTTCTTTTCCCTTGCATAGGATATCAATTTTTTTAAGACCTTGCTTCCTATTTTTCTTCCCCTATATTCTTTCGAAACTACGATAGCGACCATGTTATCATCAAAAATAGCACAATCTCCTACTAGTTTATTTTTGTAAGCTATATAAAATAAATCACCATTTTTATTTAAGTACTCATACATTAATTTTAGCTTGTCGATGTCGTAAGGTTCGTCGGCGTTATCTACCATTTTCACTGTTAGCTTATCTTCATACCAAGGAAGGGTGAGTTTATAGGCAGGAAAATATTCGACCAAATATATGTCATCAGCAAAGTCAATATTTTCGTATTCTTTAGCTTCTAAAATTTTCAATTGTAAACCATCCCCATCATTCAACTCTGTTCCAATTATTTTCCAAAAGTTGATTTAAATTTTTGTAATTATTTTTAAATAATTTACCGTTTAGCTCTACTTCGTATTGGTAGACCTTGCCTAGGTGGTTTATTTTAAGTATTTTTTTATTTCCCTCTACCAGTTTAAAATCTTCTATCTCATTCCAAGCCATAAAGAGAAAATCTTTTTTATCTGAGTTTGAAATCTCAGATTCATAAACTCCTTTAGGGTCAAAGTATAAAATGAAGGTCCTTGATGAATCCATTGTATAATAAAGACCACCAATTAAAAACCATTTGCTAATATCCTTAGCAGGGCTATTGTGCTTAAAAACTATTAAATAAGACTTATCGTCTCCAAATTTTTCCCTTACTTTTTTATCCATATCATCGCTGGTGTTAAATAATAATCCCATATTTTCTCCTATTTAAATATAAAAACTTCCTTGATATCCTTATCAAAAACCTTGCAAATCTTGTAGGCTGTCTCTAGGGTCGGACTAATTGTATTACTTTCATAGGCCATTATAGACCTGCGTTTAAGTCCTACCATTTTTGCAAGGGCGTTTTGAGATAGTCCCATTTCCTTCCTAAATTCCCTAATCCTATTTTCTATTACTACATCCAAGCAAAAACCACTCCTTTTTTATTTATAAATCTTATTCATCTTTATCTTAGCGATTAAGGTATAAACCACAAAAATACATAAAGTTACATATAGCTTAAATATCTTTGGATCTACTACCTCACTTGGGTCATATCCTATTGTTAGCGATTGAATTACACCTAAACCCAAAACTATAATAATCGATATTACAACACTTAATAAAAATGTCTTCAAGGTATAGTATTTTTGTACTTTCCCACCTTCATTTTTAAAATAATAAAAAGAAATATAGAAAAATACTCCCAGGCCTATTATAATCGACAAATAATTTGGTACTTTTACAAAAAACATTGTGACTAACAAGATAAAATAAGATACTATTGCAAAACTTATCATAAAAACCCCTCTGATTTTGTTACATTTATAGTACTTTTTATGTTACATTTATAGTACCACATTTTAAAAAATCACGCAAGCTTTTTATAAAAAAATAAAGCCCTTAAAGAATAACCTTTAAAGACTTTTTACCATAATCATGCATGGATTGTCATCGCCCCATATTTCTTTAATTGTTTCGAGCTTCATAAATCCTCTGGCCTTATAAAAACCAATAGTTTGATCATAAAATTTATCAAGACCTTCATCTAAGGTTTTAACTTGGCAGAAATTATAGCTTTCCCTATACAAATTTAAAACTTCATCAACTACGAGACTGCCATATCCCTTATACCTATGGGCATGAAAAACACCCAGGCAATATATTTCTATAGCATAAGATGAGGTTTCTTTTATCATTAAAAATCCCAAATCTTTGTTATTTTCACTTATTATATAGGTATCATAAATTTTAGAGTTTTCAGCATAATTTGCTTTTGCTTCTTCAAATTCAAACCAATCTGGCAAATCATCTAGGACTTTTTTTACAAAGTCCGACTTATATGTTTTGTCTATTTCTAATCTTATTTTTATTTTTCTATCAAGCAAAAATTTTATCCTCAAATATTATTCTGTAATTTTCGCAAAAAGAATTTGGTAACAATTATATAAAAAATTACATATTGTCCTTAACAGCCACAGCCACCATTTTTGCCTTAGCCCTTACTTCTCCCTTGCAAGTTAAGACCATATTTACTATAGCTTTTCTTTCTCCCAATTCTTCAAGGCTTGCTACTACATCTACTTCCTCATCCATTGGGGTTGGCTTTTTAAAATCCACTTCTAGGTGGGCAGTGATAAATCTTTCTATCACTGTTTCTTCTGTTAGGTCTAGCCCCTTAGAGTGATGCTTAAAAAAAGCCGCACTTGCTGTGCCATGACAATCAAAAATCATGGCGATCATCCCACCGAATAAATTATTTGGGACTCCACCAGTAAAGACCTTAGCTGGTTTCACTTTTGTTATAACTTCCTTGCCATCTTCTGTTGGATAGGATTTCAAATGTAGACCGTCTTCGTTTTTAGGACCACATCCCCAACAATATTGAAATCTTTCGCCGTATGTATCTTGAATTGCAATTTTTTTAGTCATATTAGCCTTCCTATTTTTCTTAATTTCTAAATTATATATACCCATATTCTATAATGAAATTACAAAATGAACAATAAATTAAATAAATTTTACTACAAAACTTAAGTTAATTTCTATAAATAATTTAATAAACCTTTAAAACCAACCTATCTTAGCTTTTTAGATACGCAAAAATAGATAAAATCCAAAGCTTAAAAACCATGACCATTCGACTTACTTTTCATAAGAATTACAAATAATTTATATGAAAAATTATACCCATAATTATTTCTGTAATATTATCCCTTTAAGCTCATAATTAATTTAATTCTTATCTAAATATCAGGTTTATAATGCTGATTTTTATACTTTTTTAAATCTTAAAACCTATTTTTTCAAAAAAATAATGAAAAAAAATTAAAAAAAAGTTTTAATTATTAATTTTTGGCGGTATGATATGACTATTAATTTATAAAGAAAAGAGGAATTGTTATGAAAGAACATAAAGGATTTACTGGCCAGCTAGGTTTTGTATTAGCTGCAGCCGGTTCAGCCGTTGGTGTAGGTAACCTTTGGCGCTTCCCATATCTTGCCGCCAAAGATGGAGGGGGAGTATTCCTCATTATATATCTGGCTTTAATTATTACAGTTGGTTTTGCTCTCCTAACTACAGACCTTGCTATAGGTCGTAAAACTGGAAAAAGTGCAATTTACGCCTACCAATCAATGAAAGCAAAATGGAAATTTTTAGGTGTTTTTACATTTTTTGTACCAGTTATAATTATGACTTATTACGCAGTTATTGGAGGATGGATCCTTAATTACATAAAATATTTTTTAACTGGTGATATGAAACTCGCTGCAGAAGATGCTTGTTTTACTAACTTCATATCTTCAAACGCTTCTGTTTATTGCAGCCTAATCTTTATGGTTATGACCGCTTTGATAGTTTTTGGTGGTGTTGAGAAAGGAATTGAAAGAGTTTCAAAAATTATTATGCCAATTCTTTTGATTATGGTAGTTGGTATAGCAATTTTCTCCCTTACCTTAAAATCAAGTGGAGAAAATGGTGAGATTAGAACTGGTCTTCAAGGCCTTGCAGTTTATTTAAAACCTGATTTTACCGGTATGACCTTATCTAGATTTTTGCAAATCTCTCTAGATGCTATGAGCCAATTGTTTTTCTCACTTTCTGTATCTATGGGAATCATGATTACCTATGGATCTTATGTAAAGAAAGATGTAGACCTTAGTAAATCAGTATCAGTTATAGAAATTATGGATACAGCTGTAGCTATGCTTGCAGGTGTGATGATAATTCCAGCTGTTTATGTATTTTTGGGTGTTGAAGGAATGTCTGCAGGTCCTGGCCTAATGTTCATTTCCCTACCAAAGGTATTTTTCCAAATGGGTCCTGCTGGAAGGATAATTGGCCTAATATTTTTCATCCTAGCAGCATTTGCAGCCCTAACTTCTTGTATATCTGTACTTGAATCTATAGTCGCAAATACAATTGAAATATTGGGAACTAAAAGGAAGTCAACAACCCTTGTTCTATCTGTAGTTTATCTCATAGCAACAGCAGTAATTGCCCTAGGCTATAGCAAATTCTACGTTGAAGTATCCCTACCAAATGGTTCAACAGGTCAACTCCTAGACATAATGGACTATATTTCAAATAGTTTCATGATGCCTCTAATTGCCTTCCTATCATCAATCTTTATAGGATGGATTATGAAACCACAATGGATAATCGACGAAGTGGAATATGGTGGCAAGAAGTTTGCCAAAAAAGGTCTTTACATAGTAATGACCAAGTACTTCTTACCAGTTATCATGTTTGTCCTATTTTTAATATCAACAGGTATTTTCACCTACTAAAAAAATCGCTCCTCTGGGGCGATTTTTTATTTGAAATTCCCTATAATTTTAAGTACTTTTGGGAAGTCTTCTTTCTTATATTTTTGTTTGTAAATTGTTGAATCTGCGTAGATACTAATGGTATTATTTTTTTCATCAATTTTTATATCTTTAACATCTTTTGGATTTAATTTTCTAATAATGGATGAACCCATAAGGACAAAAATCCCGTTCCTAGCAATTCCTTGGCAAAAAGTATTTGTATTAAGATAAAAAAAGCCACTTAAACCTAAAATGTAACCAGCTAAGCTTCCATCAAGTTTGTAGGCCATATAAATATACAGAAGTCCAGCCAAAATTAATATCAAGTTGCAAATAGGATTGAAATATATCCTTAGAATCATTTCCCTAATCCCTCTAAGGTTATAAAGACTAAAGGCTAAAAATACTAAAATAAAAAAATATACCATAATAACCCTTTCAAAAATTTATAATTATTACTAGTATTACCTTACCTCTTGTTTAATAGTTTTAACCATAGATAGATTTTAAGTAAAGGAGCTTGTTATGAATTTATTAGACAATTTAATAACGCTTATTTTTTACTCTATCCAAAAATTAGGGTTTACTTTAAGATTCCTAAGCAACTAGGGTGTGTAATTTTTTAAATAGCTCTTAAAAAATGGCAGCAATGCAAAAACCAAGCAGGTTATAAGACCCACTTGGCTTTTATATCATTCTTTATTTTTCCTATTTTTTGTTACAAACAATACGCCTAAAGAGCTTACCAAGAATCCAATAATATTAGTCATACCACTAATACCTGTTTTTGGGTTGTATGGAGTGAGTGGTATTGGTGGAAGCTCTGGAACTGGGGGTTCCTCTGGAGTTGGTGGTTCTTCAGGAACTGTGGGTTCCTCTGGAGTTTTTGGTTCTTCAGGAACTGGGGGTTCCTCTGGAGGTGTCTCTGGTGGGATTTCCGGTGGTATCTCTGGAGGAATCTCTGGTGGAGTTTCTGGTGGGAGTTCCCGTGGTGTTTCCGGTGGTGTGTCTGGTGGGTTTTCGGGTGGTGTGTCTGGTGGATTAGCTGGTGGAGG
>NZ_CAUPFR010000082.1:0-7326 GCF_963510575.1 uncultured Anaerococcus sp.
ATACAATGGTGGTCAAAAGGTAGATTTTTACCAGTATTTTGGCAAGAAACCAGAGTGAGGAGGACGTCATAACAGAAGAAAATAGCAAAAAGAAATCCAGGGCCCTAACCCTCGTATTTCTTGTAATAATCGCACTTTATTTGATAGTAACAGTAATATTTAGCTTTATAGCCCTACCAAATACCCATGTCAACGGCAGGGATATATCTTTTGCCTCAAAAGACGAGGCTCTAAGAAAACCATCAGAAGCTTTTACAATCGAAATCGTAGGCAGGGATAAGAGGAAAGCACTCTTAGACTTAAAGGATGTAGACTACAGTGCAAGCATTCCACAAACAGCATCTATAGATCAAAACCCATTGAAATGGCCACTTGCTTTTTTAAACATAGCAAATGATGATTTTTACTTTGACTATAATGTTAAATACGATGAAGAAAAATTGGAAAAAAACCTAAAAGGTCAAGCCTTGTTAACCAAGGTAAAAGAGCCTGTAAATGCGAGCCTTAAGTATGAAAATGGCTCCTTTAAAATAATCCCTGAATCTTTAGGGAATAAAATTAACTATGGAAAGTTGATAAAAAAGATTAAGGATGCCATATATAGCCATAAGCAAGAAGTAGTTCTTGAAGATAGTGACTATGTAAATCCTACAGTAACAAACAATTCAAAAGAACTTGCCGGTTTACTTGATGATGGTAAAAAAATTGAAAACTTGAAAATTGGTTTTAATTTTAATGGCTTTGATTTTAAACTACAAGGTGAAGAATTTATCGATATGTTCGACACTGATAAGGGTAGTTTTGAATTAAACTATGATAAGATTACAAAATACGTTGATAAAATTGCCGATGAAACTAATACCTATGGCAAAAATAGGACTTTCAATGCAACAGGCATTGGAAAAATCACAGTAAATCCTGGTGTCTATGGATTTGTTTTGGATGTGCCAGCTACAATTGATAAGATTTATGAGCTTGTAAATGCGAGAATGTCTGGAGATGTAGAACCAGTTTACGAAAGAACTGGTCTCAAAAGAGAAGCTGACGGATCAGATTTGGGCTCTACCTATGTAGAAGTAGACCTTTCACGCCAACATTTGTGGTATTACCAAGATGGTAAGCTTATTTTGGAATCACCTATAGTTTCAGGTTTGCCAAATCCTTCTAAGTGGGCAACCAACGTTGGAGTAGGGTCAATCCTTGAAAAAGCAAGCAATAAGACCTTAAGGGGTGAAGGCTTTGACGGGTCAAGGTATGAAACTCCTGTAAAATACTGGATGCCAATAGGTTGGGATGGTGAAGGCCTCCATGATGCACCTTGGAGAGGTGGTTTTGGTGGAAATATTTACTTTACAGATGGAAGTCACGGTTGCTTAAACCTACCACCAGCTATAGCAACAAAACTTTTTGATAATGTTCAACATGGCACACCAGTAGTAGTTTATGAATCAAGCACAAATTACAGCCCAGCAATGAGTTATTAGGATAAAAAATGATTAAGATAAAAAATGTAACCTATACTTATCCAGGTATAGACGAGGATAGTAAGGGCAAAACAGCCCTTGATGATGTATCTATAGATATAAACAAGGGTGACTTTGTCGCTATCTTAGGCCATAATGGCTCTGGCAAGTCTACCCTTGGCAAACTTTTAAATGCTCAGATAAAACCGACTAAGGGAGAAATCCTTGTCGATGACGTATCAAGCTCTACTGAAGGAAGTGAATGGGATATTAGGAAAAAATGTTCGATGGTATTCCAAAATCCTGACAACCAGATGGTGGCAACCACAGTTGAGGAAGAAGTAGCCTTTGGACCAGAAAACTTAAGGGTAGAGCATCCTGAACTAAGGCAGAGGGTTGATAAGGCTATAGAACTTGTTGGAATGAGCGCTTACAAGCATAGAAATCCATCTAACTTATCAGGTGGACAAAAACAAAGAGTATCAATTGCAGGTGTAATTGCCATGCTTTCTGACTATATAATTTTTGACGAGCCAACAGCCATGCTTGATCCTCAGGGTAGAAAAGATGTAATTAGTCTAATTCAAAGCCTTAACAAGGACTACAAAAAGACTATAATTTACATTACCCATTATATGGAAGAGGCAGTTCTCGCTGATAAAATTGTTGTTTTAGATAGGGGCAAGAAGGCTCTTGAGGGAAGCAGCAGAGAAGTTTTTTCCCAAGTTAAAAAGATGAAAGAGTTAGGGCTTACAGTTCCCCAAGTCACAGAAGTAGCCTATGGCTTAAGCCAAAAAGGCATAAAATTTGACAGGCTACCTTTGACTGTCGAGGAGTTTTTAGAAAGCTTATGAAAATAGAGATAAAAAACGTTGACTATATCTATAACCAGGGCCTACCCAACGAGGTCTATGCCCTTAAGGATATAAATTTAGAAATAAATAGCAGGGAAATAATAGGCCTCATCGGTCAAACTGGTTCTGGAAAATCAACCCTAGTCCAACTTCTAAATGGACTTTTAATCCCAACAAACGGTGACGTTATCATTGATGGGATAAATTCCAAGGATAAGACCAATAGAAAGCAAGCAAGATTTAAGGTTGGTCTTGTTTTCCAATATCCAGAAAACCAATTATTTGAAGAAACCATAGCCAAGGATATAGCCTTTGGTCCTAAAAATATGGGTCTAAAGGAAGATGAAATCCACCAAAGAGTAAAGGCTGCTATGGAAAAGGTTGGTCTTGACTATGAAACCTACAAGGATGTTTCACCTTTTGAAATTTCTGGTGGCCAACAAAGAAGGGTTGCAGTTGCAGGAATCTTGTCCATGAATCCAAAAGTCTTGGTATTAGATGAATTGACAGCAGGACTTGACCCTATTGGACGTGAGGAAATTTTTAAGGAACTTATGAAAATTTATGAAGATGACGATGAACTAAGTATTGTTCTTGTAAGTCACTCCATGGAAGATGTGGCAGAATATGTTGACAGGGTCATAGTTATGAATGGGGGCAAGGTCTATTCAGACAAGTCTACCTTTGACACCTTTACATCTGTTGACCTTGATACCATAGGCCTTGATGTGCCACAGATAACTAAATTTATGAGGGCCTACAAAAAGCAAAACCCAGATGTGAATGAAAAAATTTATACAGTTGATGCTGCAATCGAAGAATTATACAAGCACTTAGGAGGAAAAAATGACTAACATAACCATAGGTCAATACCTTCCTTTTGATAGTTTTATCCATAAGCTAGACCCAAGGGTCAAAATTATCGGGGTATTTTTATATATCATTACCATATTTTTTGTAAAGGACTTTATTACTTATATTCCTTTTATAGTGCTTTTGATAGCAATCTTGTCTATAGCCAAGATTCCCTTTAAGGCAATAATTAAATCCCTAAAGCCTTTGATTTTCATTATAGTACTAACTGGTGTAATTAACTTAATTACAACTCCTGGTAGGGAAATTTTTTCCATATGGAAGTTTTCTATAACAGAAGAAGGTATTTTTAGGACAGCCTTTACAATCCTAAGATTAGTTTTAATTATCCTTTCAACATCAGTTTTAACCTACACCACAAGCCCAATGGAACTAACTTACGGCCTAGAAAAGCTATTTTCGCCCCTAAAGAGAATTGGTTTTCCTGCAGGAGAACTAGCCATGATGATTTCCATATCTTTAAGGTTCATCCCAACTCTTTTTAATGAGGCAAACAAGATAAAGATGGCACAAATGGCAAGGGGAGCTGATTTTGAATCAGGCAATGTTATAGACAGGGCAGTATCTATGATTCCTCTTTTGGTGCCACTTTTTATAAATGCCCTAAAAAGGTCAGGCGACCTCGCAACTGCCATGGAAGCAAGACTTTATAGGATTGGTGAAGAAAGAACAAAACTTAATGAGATTTATATGCACAAATCAGATTGGATTTGCCTAATCAGTTTCACAATCTTTTGTGTTGTAATAATTGTTTTATATTTCCTATGATAAGAAATGTATTGGTAAAACTAGCATTTGATGGTAGGGACTTTAAGGGTTACCAGTATCAAATAGATCAAAGAACAGTTGAAGAAGAAATAAAAAAAGCAATTATGGCGGTAACAGGCGAAGATAATAGGATTATTGCCTGTGGGAGGACAGATGCAGGAGTCCATGCCAAAACATTTTATGTAAATTTTCTCACAGCCAGCAAGGTTAGTCCAAGAGGCTTTGCCTTTCATATCCAGCCTTACTTGCCAGATGATATTTTAGCCCTCTCTTCAAAAGAGGTGGGTCTTGATTTTCATGCTAGGTTTTCTTGCAAGTCAAAAACCTACAAGTATGTTATCAATCAGGAAA
Organism: uncultured Anaerococcus sp.; assembly: GCF_963510575.1. GTDB lineage: Bacteria > Bacillota > Clostridia > Tissierellales > Peptoniphilaceae > Anaerococcus. Next base: position 4,310 of record NZ_CAUPFR010000082.1, read on the forward strand.
AAAATCCCCACCCCATATATAGGTCATATATGGAAAATATTACCTATAAGCTTGACTACAATAAGTTAGGCGAAGGCCTTGAAATTTTAAAGGGAGACCATGATTTTAGGCTCTTTATGAAAGAAGATAAAGATATAGAAATTAATACTCATAGAAGAATTGACGACTCTTATTTTAATAAGAAAGAAAATAGGTTAGAAATTTTCTTTAAGGCAGAGTCTTTCCTCCATAACCAGGTGAGGATTATGACTGGAAGTCTAATAGAACTTGCAAGGGGCAAGATTAGCCTTGATGATTTTAAAGCTTATTTTGACCCAGAGTCAAAAACCAGAGCGAATCCAGCCCTAAGTCCGGTTGGCCTATACTTATGGGAGGTAGAATATTGATAGTAATAGATATAATTAAGGAGCTTAAGGCTCTTGTAATATTGATATTTTGTATATTTTCAGTTTTCGTAGTAAAAGAAGCTGATATGACAATCCTCCTAGCAGTGATTTCTATTTTTCTTCTTGGACTTAGTTTTTATATTAAATTTAACGGACTAGTCATAAGTAAAAATATTTTTTACCTAATAATTGCATGTGTGAATGTATTTACTTTATTTTTTGTGATACAATATTTAATACAGGGAGAAATAACTTCTAAGTTTCTAGAAAAAGTTTTTGGTATTTTTATGAATAAGGACAAGACTTTATTTTATATCAAGTGGTTATTTTTCCTAACATCAGGATTATTAATTTTAGAAAAATTAGGTGGTGGCAAGAGTGGACGATAAAAAAATTAAGATTGACGAAGAGCTAATTGAAGATAAAAATGAAAATAAAGAGCAAGAAATTCCTAAAAAGATTAATCCTCTAAAGCTTTTAGAAAATATAAATAAGAAGTATTTGATTTTTGGAATAATTGGCGTAATTTTACTATTTTTGATTATATTTAAAATTTCTTCGAAAAAGAATGCGTCAATTCAAAATTCAGCTACAACCAGTCAAATTGACGAAAACTCCTACAACCAGTCCCGTATAATGAGGGTTGATTTAAACAAGATTAAGTCAATTGACTTTGACCTGGGATCTTCAGATGTAAGGATTCAACGTTCTAATACCAACCCTTACATTGAATATACCGAGCTTTTTAGGGGAGAAGACCATTCCTATAAACTTGACGTAAGCTTTGAGGATGGTGTTTTAAAGCTAAAAAGCAAGGTTACTGGCAAACAACTTTACATGAAGGATAAAATTCCGATAGTGAGGATATTCCTTCCATCAGAAGGTGGCATTGAGGAGATAAAGGGAACAATAAGCGCTGGCGATGTAAAGATAGATGACCTTGAGGTTAAAAATTTTGACTTAAAGATAATGAGTGGAAATATCAGTCTTAACAATGGATTTTTCCAAGGTTCTATTAGAAATGAGTCTGGGTCTATAAACCTAGACAAAAGTGAAATATCAAATACAAAACTGTCTACAGTTACTGGTGATATTATAGTTAAGGACTCTAAATTGGGCAATAGGTTAGATTTTTCAACATCTACAGGTGATATCCTAATAGGTGCTAAGGATACTATTGATAATTATAATATAAATGCAGTTCTTGAAGTGGGTAATTTTGTACTTGGAAATATTTCTTATAGGAATATTAAAGACGGCTATCTTTCTGATAACAAGGCGAGAAATAATATTGACCTAAGGACAAAAATCGGAGATATTGTTTTTAATAGGGGCGAGGGTGCTAAAATCGAAAACGAAGAGTACCTCACAAAGGACAGCAAGATTAAAAATGATGAAGATAACGCCCTAGAAAAGAATATCGATAGGACTGAAAAAGAAAACAAAAAACGCAAAAAGAAGAAAAGAAAAAAAGATTCAGGAAAAAAACGACAAGCAGAAGAAAATCTAGAATCTGAAGAAAATAATGATTTAGAGAAGAATCGAGATTCAGAAGAAAATTCAAAAGAGGAAGAAAATAATTAGGTCCTAGGTCTTATTTATTTTTTTTAGATGATATTAAAGATAAAATTACAAGCAATTTAATAAAATAATTTGTTTTTGATTCCTTTAGGAAGGGGCAAAGAGAAATCATAGGGAACATCCTAGAGGGCAGGGACGTCTTGGGAGTCCTACCAACAGGTGGTGGCAAGTCTATTTGCTACCAACTGCCTGCCCTCATGAAAGATGGATTAACTTTGGTGGTTTCTCCTCTAATATCCCTTATGAAAGACCAAGTCGATGCCCTAAGGGAAGACGGTATAATGGCTTGCTTTATCAATTCTAGCCAGGATTATGAGACCTATATCGATACTCTAAATGATGTAAGAAAGGGCAAGATTAAACTCCTCTATATTTCGCCAGAAAGGCTCGATAATGAGTTTTTTAGGGACTTTTTAAGGGAAATCAAACTCTCTTTTGTGGCAGTTGACGAAGCCCATTGTATTTCCCAATGGGGTCACGATTTTAGACCCTCTTACAAATTGATAGCTGACCTTTATAATATAATCGGATCGGATGTGCAAATAGCAGCCTTTACAGCCACAGCCACTAAAGAAGTTAGGGAAGACATAATAAATAATTTGTCACTAAAAAATCCCTATGTAAAGGTAACAGGCTTTGATAGGCCAAACCTAAAATTCATGGTGAGAAAACCAAAAGATAAGTTGAAATTTTTAAAAAATTATTTGGAGGAAAACCAAGATAAATCTGGAATCATATACGCTTCTACCAGAAATAGGGTAGATAAACTTGAAAGAAACCTTAAGGCAATGGGATTTAGCGTAACTAAATACCACGCAGGTCTAAGTGAAAAAGAGAGAAAAAAAGCCCAAGAAGACTTTATTTTCGACAAGAAAGACCTGGTTGTAGCTACAAATGCCTTTGGTATGGGAATTGATAAGTCAAATGTAAGTTTTGTTATCCATTACAATATGCCTAAGGATATGGAATCCTACTACCAAGAGGCGGGTCGTGCTGGCAGGGATGGTGAAAAAGCTGATTGTATCTTACTTTACTCTGCCAAGGCTATAA
>NZ_CAUPFR010000083.1:0-7268 GCF_963510575.1 uncultured Anaerococcus sp.
TCTTGCCGACTGTTATACTATAACATCCTTTTTTTGCTTTGTCAAATATTTTTTTGATTTTTTTTGATTTTATTTAAAAAAGCCCTATTTATGGGCTTTTATAGCTTATAGTGGCTTTTTATGATTTGTAGGTTTTCTTTTATCTCGTCTGTTATGTCGTCATAGGTTAGTAGTTCTTCTATATCTCGTTTTGCTTTTTCTACATTTCCCAATACTAAGTTTATTTGTATCTTGTTGTAGGTCATTCTTGGGTCTTGTGGATATTTTTTAAGTCCTTGCCCTATTATATTTAAGGCTTCTATTTCTTTTTTGTTTAGATATAGACTTATAGCATAGTCGTTGTAGAGTTCTCTGAAGTCTGCATTTTGTACTAGGGATTTTTCGAAGGCTAGGATTGAGTTTTCGTATTGGCCCAGATTTTGGTAGGCTACCCCTAGATAATAGTAGGCATCGGCTCTTTTGGTTTTTGATAGAAGTTTGGTTAAAGTCCTTATTGCTTCGTTGTAGTTGCTTTTTCCTATATAATAGAGGGCTTGTTCTATTTCCGCATTATCATCTATTTCTATTAGCTTATTTCTTATATCGTTTTTTGCCATTTCGTCATCTGTTAGCACTAGGGCCTTGTTGAAGTAGGATCTTGCTTTGATGTATTCGCCTAGGTTTGCGTATATATTTCCTAGTTCATAATAGGATAGCTTGAAGTTTTCGTCTTTATTTAAGATTTCTTGAAGGATTCTTAGTGCTTCTTTTACAAAGTTATTTTGATATTTTTCTTCTGCTTCATAGGCGAGTGGCCAGAGGATTCTAGCGTATAAATAGGCGTTATATTTATTTTCTGGATTTAGAATATAACCTGCCCTTGCTATTAATAGGGATTTGGTTTTGTCGTTTTCTTCGTAATTTACAGATTTATTTGCTGTGTAGTCACCTATATTTTTCAAATATTTTTTGAGGATTCTTTCATAGTCTTTTCTATATGGAAAATTAGGGTCTATGGCTAGATTTAGTAGCATGGCTTCGAGGATTATTTCCAAGTTTATTTCACTTGCGAAGTCACCTGTCTTGATTCCCTCTTTCATGTCTTCTATATAGATGGGTAGGGAAATTCCTTTGAGGTCTTCGTTTGAACTTTCTTCCCTTAGGTCTATATAGGCTAGCCTATCTGTGTATTTTATAAAATATCCGTCTAAATTGGTCATTAGTACCATCCCATGAATTTTCTTTGCCTATAGGAGTGTTTGTTTAGGTGTTTGAATAAGATTCCCCTAAAGAGCATAAAAGTAGTGTGGATTAGGGCTATTATAAGGCATGCAATAATTTTCCCTGATCCCATTGGTTGACCTATTGAAAATTTTACGCTTAGGTAAAATTCTATCCCTATAAATATCAAACTATATAGGCCATAGTGGAGTGGGTTGTTTTTTACAAAATTTACCGATTCTATAATTGCATTTACCCCACTTCTGCCATTTAGGTATATTTGTTCATATATTGAGGATAGGAGGATTTGAATTAGGACTACTACAAATATCCTAGCACGAATTGGAAAGTTTACCAATAGTAGGTTGGTAAACATATCCAAAAGATAAACCCAAAACATGGTTTCTATCATTGGTCCAAAGAAGTTTCCTACCGAATTTTCTAGGGAAGATTTGCCTGTGTTGCCAAATTTCACAACTGATACCAAACTTTGGACTACAAAGCATGATATTAGTACACCTATGAAATAATTTATTATTCCACCTATAGTTCCACCAATAACTCCTAGGTTGAATTCATTATTTTCAAAAATTGTATTTATGAGGACGAAGATAAAGACCATGTATGATTTATTAAGCTTTTTTACAGTTTCTTTTAAAGCTATTTTAGATACAAGTAGAAAGTCTTTAAATTTGCTCATTTACATCTTCTCCACAGTCTTAATTCCTAAAAGTCCTAGGGCTGTTTTGATTACTATTGATGTGGCGTAAGCTAGGGCAAGTCTTTCTTCTTTTAATTTCTCGTCTTCTACCATGATTTTTGATGAATTGTAGAATTTATTGAAGCTCTTGGCTATGTCTGTTAGGTGTCTTGTTACTAAGGATGGTTCATATTTTTCTTTTGCCTTTACTACTACATCTTCAAAACCAGCTAACTTTTTCACTAGGTTAAACTCTTCATCACTTGTTATTTTTTCTATAGCTAGTGGTTTGATTTCGTCAACTCCTGCCTTTCTTAGTACAGATTTGGCTCTAGCATAGGTGTATTGAACATAAGGTCCTGTTTCACCGTCGAAGTTTAAAACTTCATCCCAGTCAAAAACATAGTCTTTTATTCTGTTGTTGTATAGTTCTTGAAATTTAACGGCTCCTATACCTACTATCCTAGAAACTTCTCCAATATCTTCTACTGTGTCTTCACGATTTTCCATGATTTCACGGGTCTTGTCTATTGCTTTATTTAGTACATCCTCTAAGAATACGACTTGGCCCTTTCTTGTTGATAGGGTTTGGTCTTTTAGACTTACCATTCCAAAGGAAATGTGCTTGCATCCCTTGTAAAGTTCGTAGCCCATTAGTTCTAGGATTTTCCACAATTGTTGGAAATGAAGGTTTTGTTGGGTAGCTACTACATAGAGGTTTTCGTCAAAGTTATATTCTTTTTTCCTATTAATGGCTGTCGCTATATCTCTGGTGATATAAGCAGATGAGCCATTTGACTTGATTATTATTGATGGTGGTAGGTCAAACTCCGAAAGGTCTATAATTTGTGCCCCGTCAGATTCTACCAAAAGATTTTTTTCTTTTAATTCTTCTAAAATCTCTGGCATATATTTTGAATAATAGGCTTCACCCTTGTAATTATCAAAATCTATGTCTAATAATTTATAAACTCTGTCAAATTCGTTGAAGGAAATCTCCTTAAACCAAGACCAAAGTCTGGTTGCTTCTTCTTCGCCTTCTTCAAGGTTTTTGAATTCCTGACGTGCTACTTCCATCATTTCTTCGTTTTCACTAGCTTCTGTATTGTATCTTACGTATAAGTTTAAAAGCTCTTTTATTGGGTTGGCATTTAACTTATCATCATCACCCCAAAGCTTGTAGGCTGCAATCATTGTTCCAAATTGAGTACCGTAGTCACCTATATAATTAGTCGCAATGGTGTTGTAGCCTAAAAATTCGTGGATGTTTCTTAGAGCATCACCAATTACAGTTGATCTGATGTGGCCAATATGGAATGGTTTGGCGATATTTACAGAAGAAAATTCTACAATCGCTGTTTTGCCCTTACCCATGTCAGACCTGCCGAAGTTTTCTTTTTTGTCAATAATTGCATTTATAACGTCATTTTCAAATTTTTTCCTATCTAAGAAAAAGTTTATATATGGTCCTACGTTTTTAACTTCTGCAAAATCTTCAATATCTAAGGCACTAACAAGTTCTGTCGCTATTTGAGCTGGGTTTTTTCTTAGGGTTTTTGCTAGCTGGAAGCATGGGAAGGAATAATCTCCCATATTTTCTTGAGGTGGGATTTCTATAAGCTGGTAAATATCATCTTTTGATAGGCCTATGTCTTGGTCTTCTAATTTCTGTGCAATAATTTCTTTGTAATCTTTCATTTTTCCTCCTTAGGCGAATTTAACTATGGTTACACCGTAACCACCTTCTTTATCATCTCCAAACCTGTAAGAATCAATCCTCTTATCAGTTTTTAGAATTTCGCTTACTCCTTTTATTAAGGCTCCTGTTCCCTTGCCGTGGATTATTTTAGCCTGGTCAAGCCCTGCCAACATCGCATCATCAAGGTATTTATCAAGATTTCTCATAGCTTCATCATATCTTTGCCCTCTTAAATCTAAGCTTGCAGAAATATTCATTGCCTTTTTTACACTATACACCTTCTTGATGTTTTTCTCAGTTTGGTTTTCGCCTTCAATCTTCTTTACATTCTTGATATTTGAGTCCATCTTAAGGATTCCCATTTGAAGTTTTATGTTTCCTTTAGCATCTGGAGCTTCTATGACTTCCGCTTTTTCATTTAAGCCTGCGACTATAACCATGTCTCCAACTTTCAAATCATCTGGAGCATCTGGCGACCTTTTTTGGCCAAATTTATCCTCTTCTCTTTCGATATAAGAGTCCTTAAATTTAGTCCTAATCTTGTTTAAAGACCTGTCAATATCTCTAGAATTGGCATTTTTAGACCTCTTAGCTTCCTTAAGCATGGCCTGGCTTTCCTTGTTAGCCTTATCTAGAATCTCATTAGCTTTCTCTTCTGCTTGCTTGATAATTTCTTCTTTGATTTCGTCTATTTCTTTAGACTTATTTCTAAGTTTGTCCTTAATGGATTGGATTTCTCGCCTATAGGCTTCAATTTCCTTATTTTTCGCCTCCATCTGGTACTTATCATCTTCGATTTGTTCCAAAATTTTATTGAAATTCTTGGTATCTTCGCCGATTAAATCCTTAGCTTTTTTTAAAATCTCATCGGAAAGCCCAAGTCTTTTTGAAATTTCAAAAGCATTTGATTTTCCAGGTGTACCTATTTCTAGCTTGTAGGTTGGTGATAGGGTATTTACATTAAACTCAACAGAAGCATTCATAACCTTGTCATTTTCCATAGCATAATATTTTAATTCGCTGTAATGGGTTGTGGCAAAGGTCATCACTTCCCTTTCTGTTAAATGAGATAGGATTGAAATCGCAAGGGCAGCTCCCTCTATGGGGTCAGTTCCAGAACCAATTTCATCTAACAATACCAAAGAATTGCCAGTAACATTGTTTAGGATATCCACAATATTTGTTAAAGATGCAGAAAAAGTTGATAGACTCATTTCAATAGACTGCTTATCCCCTATATCTAAAAATACATCATCAAAAACATTTACAGTAGAGCCTTCTTCTGCAGGAATAAACATAGCAGTTTGGGCCATCATGGTAATTAATCCAACAGTTTTTAGGGAAACTGTCTTACCACCTGTATTCGGGCCTGTAATTATCAGGGTGGTATAATCTCCACCGATTGCCACATCTATCGGCACTACCTTGCCTGGAAGAAGAGGATGGATAGCGCCCTTGATATTTATAATTTTTTCCTGATTGAGCTTTGGCAGAGAGTAGTCATTTTCAAGGCCAAATTTCGCCTTAGCTTGGAGAAAATCTATTCTTGCAATTATTTTTTGGTTTTCCAAAATTTCTACATCAAATTTTTCGGCAAACCTTGATAACCTATCGAGAATTCTCCTGATTTCAGCATCTTCTTTTAATTCTAAATCCTTGTATTGGTTGTTTAACTCAACTATGGCTGATGGTTCGATAAATAAGGTGTTGCCAGATGCTGACTTATCGTGGACAATACCGTTGATAACTGAACGCTTGTTAGTTTTTATCGGCACAACATACCTGCCATCCCTTACAGAAACGACCTTGTCTTGGAGGGCATCCTCGTATTTTGAAGAAGTTACGTAGGAATTAAGTTTGTTTTTAATTTCCTCTTCCTTGCGTCTTAGGCTCCTTCTTATTGACAAAAGCTCTCTTGAAGCATTGTCGGCAATTTCTTCCTCATTTAAAATTGACCTGTCGATTTCTTCCTTAAGAAAATCGTTGGTTGAAATCCTATCGAAAAGGTCAGCTATATAGGGGTCGTCTATATTTTTGCTATAGTCTTTCAAATATTCTGCTACTCTCAGAAGGCCTAAAATTTTCAAAAGATCGGCTGGTTCAAGAATCCCATTTCTCCTAATATAGCCAACTATATCTGTAAAATCATAAAGCCCAAAGATATCGATGTTGCCATTTCTAGCAATTACCTTGGCCATAGACCCAGTTTTTTCTAATTCATCTTCCAAATATTCTAAATCTGATGATGGCAAAAGATTTAAGATTTGTTCTTTGACCAGGCCTGAACGTGCCATTTTTGAAAGTTTTTCTAATATTTTCTTGTATTCTAAAACTTCTAAGCTTTTTGCCTGCATTAAATAACTCCTCTTTCGTAATTTAACTTGTCTTTGTAAGATTTCTTTTTATAATCAATAATGTCCTCATCAGTAAAAACTGAAATCAACCTTGAAACCCCACTATTAAATAAGTCTTCATCAAAACCTGCTGGTTTGGCCGGATATATTTTTGTGAGCGAATTTCGTCTTATGATTTTCATCCTGTCACCATTTATAGATACCAAGTCACTTTCGTTAAATTTACAAGTTTGGCATCCCCTAAGTCCACAATTTTTGATAGTTGAAAATGGGCAATGGACCATATTCATCAGTTCAATTCTGCCAAAAGATAGGGCTTCCACTTTGTATCTTTGAGCATTTTTATTTATATTTGCAAGGGTATTTTCAACTGACGACTCAATTTTTTCCGCAAAGGTCGAATAAAAATCAAAGGCATATGAATTCATCACATTAAGATATCTACCAATTCTTATTTTTATGCCCGCTTTTTTAAATTCATATCTAAAGTCTAGGTCCCTATAATTATTGAAAATCACGCCCTCAATTGCATTTTCCTTTATATATGAAATCAAATCTTCAATTTCATAGTCTATGTGACTGTCAAGGTTTAAATACAAATCAAAATCCTTATATTTTATGTCATAGTCTTTTATGTAGACCTTATCAAAATCTCTTAGGAGACTTGGATTCACCTTATTTGTCATGAGTTCAATATTTTTTTCTGAAATTTGGGGACTTGGATCGGCAAGCTTATGTTTTTTGATTTTTACAGGTTGTCTTTTGTACTTACCTGCAATTTTTTCTTTCAATAGGTTAATAGCATCTCGCCTTAACTTATTTATGGTTTTTTTACTTAGGAAAATCCCCTCATCGATTTTTATGTCAATCTCAACTGGCTTAAAGATTTCATCCTTGAACCTATCAAGGTTATCCCTAATACTTGCCTCATCGAGCGCAACTCTTTGGGCTGGCTCTATTAGATTTTCATCATAGGCCACAATTTCTATTTCCTTGTAGGTCATTTTTAGTTCTGGCTTTTGACCAAGTCTTCCCTCAAAATATAAACTAAGTGGCAGAGATTTGTAAGAATTTAGGCCATCTTCCAAGTCGTCTTTGATATTTTCTGCATTTAGCATAAGGATTTGAGAATTTATTTTGGCATCCCTATAATTATCCAGAAAAATTATAGAACCTTTCTTGTAATCCTCTGTCAAAGTCAAAGGCAATTTCTTGTCCCTATCTGTTGTGACTGGGTGATTATCCCCCTTGTGGAGCTCAAAATTGGCTGTAAAAGCTTTTTTATTGTTAATAAGCTCAACAATCCCTACAGACC
>NZ_CAUPFR010000084.1:0-7234 GCF_963510575.1 uncultured Anaerococcus sp.
ATAGGAACCTTCCACTCAATTTGTGCTAGAATTTTGAGGATGAATATAGACAGAATCGGCTATTCTAATAACTTTACTATATACGATACCCAAGATCAGAGAACTTTAATTAGGGATATTATAAAAGATTTAGGCTATAAGGACGAGATAAACCCTAGGCTTGCTCAGAGCATTATTTCTAATGCTAAAAATAGGTCTCTGAGTCCTGAAGATTTTTTGAAAATGAATTTTTACATGCAAAATGCTGATGAGATTGCAGAAATTTTTAAAAAATATGAAAAAAAGAAATTTGAATATAATGCCTTAGATTTTGACGATTTAATAGAGAAAGTTTTGGAACTTTTTGCTAAAGATAAGGAAGTTTTATCATATTATCAAAATAAATTTGACTACATATTTGTCGATGAGTTTCAAGATACAAATAATTCCCAGTATGAGCTTATAAAGTTTATTGCCGGCAAAAACCAAAATGTTGTTGCTGTAGGAGATGCTGATCAGTCAATTTATTCTTTTAGGGGAGCTGACATTAGAAATATTTTAAATTTTGAAAAGGATTTTCCTAACACAAAAATTATCAAACTTGAACAGAATTATAGGTCAACATCTAAAATATTAGATACAGCAAATAAGTTAATAGCAAATAATCTTGAAAGAAAAGAAAAAAATCTGTGGACCGATAAGAGCGAAGGTGCAGATGTTATTTACAAAGAGACTTCAGTTGAAAGTGAGGAAAGTAAATTCGTTATTGATACGATAAAAAATCTTTTAGCTGAGGGGTATAAAGAGAGTGACATGGTTATTCTTTACAGGACCAATGCCCAATCAAGACCTTTTGAAGAATCTCTTTTGAAGAATTTAATAGCCTATAAGGTTATAGGTGGGCTTAAGTTTTACGATAGGAAAGAAATCAAAGATTTAATTGCTTACCTAAATATTTTGGTCAATAGCAAAGATGACGTAAGTTTAAAAAGAATTATTAATGAACCTAAACGTGGGATTGGTGATAAATCTATTGAGCAAATTGAAAATATCGCAATTTCTCATGGCATATCTATGCTTGATTTAATTACGGATCCTAATTTTTCAATCTTACTTACAGATAGGTTAAGGAATCTTGCCGATAAGTTTTATAGACCGCTTGAAGAAATTTTTGCAAATGTAGATGAGTATAAAATTGTAGACTTGATTAATGAAGTTCTGGATAAGACAGGATATTTAAGAGCTTTAGAAAAATCTCTTCTTGTTGAAGATAGGGCAAGGATTGATAATATTAATGAATTTATTTCATCTGCTGCTGACTATCAAGAAGCTAATCCAGATGATACTCTAAGGGATTATTTAGAAAATTTATCGCTTTTATCTGACATAGATAAAACAGAAGATAACTTAGATTCTGTATCGCTTATGACAATGCATCAGGCAAAGGGACTTGAATACCCAGTTGTATTTATAGTTGGACTTGATGAAGGTTTATTTCCAAGCAAGAGGAGTCTTGATGAAGGAAATCTTGAAGAGGAGAGAAGGCTTTTTTATGTAGGTATAACCCGAGCTGAGGAAAAATTATTTATGACTAGCTCCCAAGTAAGAAGAAATTATGGAAAAGTGACTTATTATAAACCATCTCGATTTATAGATGAAATAAAAGATTTAATAAAAAAAGAAACTAATAAAGAATATATTGATTATAATTCAAAATCATATGAAAGATCTATGAACGAGGATTATATGAGAGAGAAAGCCAGACAGTCAGTTCTTGATATCAATAAAAAAAGCTTTAAAAAAGATGAATCTACTTATCAAGTAGGTGACACTATTGAACACAGTAAGTGGGGGATAGGGATGGTTGTTCAGGTTAAAGAAAGTTCTGATGGTAATGAGCTTGTCATAGCCTTCGATAAGAAGGGGCTAAAAAAACTTAATCAAGACTATGCTCCAATTAAAAAGGTATAAAAATGGATAAATTAGATGAACTTAAAAAAATAATAGAAAAAATAAATGAACTAGATTATCACTATTACACCCTTGATCAACCTCTCGTTTCGGATGGTGAGTATGATAGGATTTACAATCAATTAATAAAATTACAAAGGGAATTAAATTATGTTCCTGATGATTCACCTACAAATAGGGTTGGGGGACAAATTCTTGATAAATTTGAAAAACATTACCATATTACAAGGCTATTAAGTCAAGACAAGGCTCAATCTTATGATGAAATAAAAGAGTGGATTGATAGGTGTAAGAAACTTAAAGAAGCTTATGAAATTTCAAGTGGTGAAAAACTTCCCGACTTAGAATTTATTATGGAATATAAGTTTGACGGTCTTACTATTAACCTAACTTATGAGAATGGTTTTTTAAAAACTGCTGCCACCAGGGGAAATGGAATTGTTGGCGAAGAGGTAAAGGCTCAGGCAGAAACAATTAGGTCGATTCCTCTCACAATAAAAGAAAAATCTCTGCTTGAAATTCAAGGCGAGGCGCTAATGCCTCTATCAGAATTAAATAGATATAATAAAGAAAATGAAATCCAACTTAAAAATGCTAGAAACGCCGCTGCAGGTGCTATAAGAAACTTGGATACAAAAGAAACTGCTAAAAGAAAACTAACAGCATATTTTTATGCAGTGCCTACAAATAGTCTAAACTTCAAGAGTGAAGATGATATGTTAGGGTTCTTAAAAGAGATGAAATTAAATGTTCATCCCTATCATAAAAAAGTAAAAAGCTTAGATGAAATAATCAAAGAGCTTGAAAGAATTGAAAAGGAAAGAAAAACCCTGGATGTTTTGACTGATGGTGTTGTTATAAAAATAAATGACAAAAAAACCCAAGAAGCCCTTGGATTTACTGAGAAATTTCCAAGATGGTCTATAGCCTATAAATTTGAACCAGAAGAATTTACCACAAAACTCCTTGATGTAGTTTGGAATGTAGGTAGAACTGGAAAAGTAACTCCTTCTGCCATACTTGAACCTGTTGATTTTTCAGGAGTAACTGTATCAAGAGCGACCTTAAATAATTATGACGACATAGAAAGAAAAAAAGTGAGAATAGGATCAGATGTCTTTATAAGAAGGTCAAATGACGTTATCCCTGAAATTTTAGGTGTAGTTGATGAAAACCAACCTGGTACAACAAAAATAGAAAAACCTAGTCATTGCCCATATTGTCATAGTGAACTAATTCAAGAAAAAGTTCATATAGTATGCCCTAACTCAATTTCCTGTACTCCTCAGCTTTTAGCAAGGATGGAACACTATGCATCTAGAAATGCAATGGATATTGAGGGTCTATCAGAAAAAACAATCAGGCAATTAATAGAAGAATTAGGTATAAAAGAAATTTATGATATTTATGACCTAACCTATGATGAATTAATAAAACTTGAAAGATTTGGACCTAAAAAAGCACAAAATCTACTAGATGCTATAGAAAATAGCAAAAATAGAGACCTTAATGCCTTTATATTTGCGATAGGAATTCCTAATGTTGGTGAAAGAACAGCAAGAGACTTAGCAAATAAATTTAAATCTTTTGATAAACTTAGAAATGCAACGGTTGATGAATTGATTGAAATTGATGATATAGGCGAAATTACTGGAGAGAATATAGTAGAATTTTTTCACGATAAAAATATAGTAGACTCTATAGATATGCTTTTATCAAAGGGCATTAATTTAATAAATCCAAGTGAAGATACCAACGATTCAAAAAAACTTGATGGTCTAAACTTTGTTATCACTGGTAGCATAGATGGTTACAATAGGGATGATATTAAGAAAATGCTTGAAGATAATGGTGCGAATGTAAGAGGGTCTGTATCAAAGAATACAGATATAGTTCTTGCTGGTGAAAAATCGGGGTCTAAAAAAGATAAGGCCATAGAATTAAATATTGAAATATATGAGGATAGAAAATTATATGATTTTCTATCTGAACTAAAAGGAGAATAGGATGGATGTAAAAGAAGTTGAAAGAATCTACAACCTAAGCCATTTAAGTTTGGAAAATCAAGATAAAGAATTGATTGCTCAAAAATTTAATAGGGTACTAGATTTTATTGAAGAGATATTTGAAGTTGATACAAATGATGTTGAGATGACAGAATATATAAAGACTCACAAAGCTGTATTTAGAGAAGATACACCTAAACAGTCCCTTGCTAGGTCGAAGGCTTTAGAAAATGCTAAAGATACTGAATATGGTTACTTTAGATTAGATTGGAAACTATAGGAGCAATAATGAATATAAAAGCTATTATAGAAAAATATAAAAATCAAGAAATTAGTGTAGAAGAAAATACAAAAAATATACTAGAACAAATTAAAAAAGATCAAACAAACGCCTATATTACTTTTGATGAAGAGGATTCTTTAAATAGGGCTAAGCAACTAGATCAAAAGTTAGCTAAGGGAGAAAAATTAGGTTCGCTTTTTGGTATTGCTGTAGCTGTTAAGGATAACATTTCTTATAAAAATATGAATATGACTTGTGCTTCAAAAATGCTTAAAGATTTTAGACCTATGTTTGATGCAAAAGTTGTAGAAAATCTCTTAAATGAAGATGCTATAATTATTGCAAAGACAAATATGGATGAATTTGCAATGGGTGGAAGAGGAAAGACTTCCTTTTTCGGTCCAGTAAAGAATCCAATAGATGAAACTAGGGTAACTGGTGGATCTTCATCGGGTTCAGCAGCTGCTGTAGCTAAAGATGATGTACTTGTGGCCTTGGGAACAGACACAGGTGGGTCTGTAAGATGTCCAGCAAGTTACTGCAATATCCTTGGCTACAAACCAACTTATTCTATGGTTAGTCGAAATGGTGTAGTATCTATGGCAAATACCTTAGACCAAGTTTCAGTTTTCGGAAAAAATGTTGAAGATATAAGGACACTTGCCCAAGCAATAGAAGGTCCAGATGCAAATGATATGACAGTAAGGCTTGATGACTATAAGTTTGAAGAGGAATCTTATGATTTCAAGGGCAAAAAAATTGCCTATATTTCTGCTGATGATGAAATGCATATGAACATTGATCCTACAGTAGAAGAAGACTACAAGATTGCCCTAGGTAAACTTGAAAAACTTGGCGCAGACCTATGTCCAATTACTCTTAAATATTCGAAGTATGCAAATCCAGTATATAACGTTGTAATGTCTAGTGAAGTATCTTCTAATATGTCAAGATTTGATGGAATTAGGTTTGGTTATCAAAGTGAAAATTATACATCAGTTGATGAATTGTTTATAAATTCAAGATCAGAAGGCCTTGGAGAAGAGGTACAAAGAAGAATTGCTTTAGGTACTATGTACTTATCAGCTGATGATAATCAAAGAGTATATAGACAAGGTCTTAAACTTAGAACTTTAATTAAGCAGGAATTAGAAGATGTTTTTAAGGCTAACGACTTAATTATAACACCAACTGTTATTAACCTACCACCTGCTTTAGACGATGATTACAAAGATCCATTAAGTGATTTTAAGTCTGATGGATTTAACGTAATTGTAAATCTTGCAGGTATGTGTGGCTTATCCCTTCCTGTTAGAAAAGGAATATCGGGATCAGTCCAATTTATTGCAAATGCAAATGAAGATAGTAAGCTTTTAAATGCAGGAGAAGAATTTATGAGGAGAATAAATGAAAAATAAAACAATAATAGGTCTAGAAATTCACGTTGAGTTATCTACAGATACAAAAATGTTTTGCTCCTGTAAAAATGAATTTGGAGCAGTACCAAATACTAATGTCTGTCCAATTTGCTTAGGTCATCCAGGTACCCTTCCACAGATGAATAAAAGAGCAGTGGAATATGCAGTAATGGCCGGACTTGCTTTTAATTGTAATATAAGAAATGAACAAAAAGTTGATAGAAAAAAATATTTCTATCCTGATCTTGTAAAGGGTTATCAGCTTACTCAATATGATAAGCCATACGCCTATGAAGGTTACTTAGAACTAGCCAGTGGCAAACACATAAATATAAGAGAAATCCACATGGAGGAAGATACAGGTAAGTCAAATCATAATGAAAATGATACTGTACTTATGGACTACAATAGGGCAGGTGTGCCCCTAATAGAAATAGTTACTGATCCTGACATATCTTCTCCTGAAGAAGCCAGAGAATTCGTTGAAAATCTTGCAAATACACTTAAGTTTTTAGGTGTTTCTGACTGTATAATGGCAGAAGGCTCTATGCGTGTGGATGTAAATGTAAATATAAAAGATGAAGAATCTGGTCTAAGAACAGAAATAGCAGAGATTAAAAATATCAACTCCATAAGAGCTATAGAAAATGCCTTAAGTTATGAAGTTGAAAGGCAAACAAAACTTTTAGAAAATGGTGAAACTGGGGTAAAAGAAACCAGAAGATGGGATGATATCGAGCTAAAAACCATCCATATGAGAAATAAAGAAGTAGGAAATGACTACAGGTTTTCTGCTGATGGTGATATACCAGATATATATCTTTCTGATGAGTTTATTAACCATGTTAAGGAAAATCTCCCAGAATTACCAAGCAAGAAACAAGCGAGATATATGAAAGACTACAAACTATCAGAATATGATGCGAATCTTTTAAGTCACGATAGAAATCTTGCTAACCTATTTGAACAAACAAATAAACTTGTAAAAGACCCTAATATAACAGCAAATTGGATACTTACAGAGTTATCAAGAAGATTAAACGAAGCCGAAGAAACTGCTGATGAAATGAAATTATCAGTGGAAAATTTCGCTAAACTAATTAATCTTGCTAAAGAAAACAAGATTAATAATAATGTTGCGAAAAAACTTCTTAGAGACATTTATTCTACTAATGATGATCCTGAAAAACTTGCAGAAGAACGAAATTTACTACAGATATCAGATTCATCATTCCTTGAAGATATAGTTGAAGAGGTCCTTAGTGAAAATCCTCAATCTATTGAAGACATTAAAAATGGTAAGGATAGGGCCTTTGGTTTCTTAGTTGGTCAAGCTATGAAAAAGACAAAGGGTAAGGGAAATCCTCAAGAAATTAACAAATTATTAAAAGAAAAGATTGGAGAATAGGAAGTGCTGGGACACTTCCCTTTTTCGAATTATAAATTAAATTAAAATGCAAATATTCTTTAGGTCAAAAGTCCTAAATTAAGATAAAGGTAAACTAAAATTGCTAATAGAAAAAGTTGAAACAAGGTTGGATATGCTATGATAGGCATTGATTTAATTTCAGTAAGCA
>NZ_CAUPFR010000085.1:0-7074 GCF_963510575.1 uncultured Anaerococcus sp.
GGTGGGTTTGAGTTTTTCTTGGTTTTTCATATATCTTAATTAATATTTGTAGGAAATGTAATAAAAGAATTTAGGGGACTTTTGAAAGTCTATGTCTTACAAAGGCTGGAGAAAGAAAAAATCCACCCACCTCGACAGAGCGGAGCGACGAGAGGTCTCTATTATTATCTTTGGAATGAGATTTTGTGGATGCATCGTGTTTTTTTAATTGATCATATCATTACTTATTATTACAAACATTTCAATTATTAGGAGAAATCATATATAATAAAAGAAATACAGGAGGGGTTTATGTATTATGTCTATATACTTATGAATAAAAGCAATGAAAGATTTTATGTTGGCCATGCTTATGATTTGAGAAAAAGAGTGTGGGAGCATAAGAACCATGTTGATCCAGATTCTCATACTGCAAAATATAATATAACAAAGCTTGTTTACTTTGAATGTGGAGATGATTTTTACGAATCAAGGGCCAGGGAGAAACAGATAAAAAAATATAGTCGAGAAAAGAAGTATGCTTTGATAGAGAAGGATAATTCTTATTTTAGAGAATTGTATTATGATTTATTTTAGTGAGGGTGTTTTATAGAGCTGATAACGATGCATTAACGGAAACCATGATGTAGGGAACTATAGAGGTCTCTCCACTCCTTTCAGTCGGTCGAGACGGGTGGTGGGTTTGAGTTTTTCTTGGTTTTTCATATATCTTAATTAATATTTGTAGGAATTGTAAAAAAAAGAATTTAGGGGACTTTTGAAAGTCTATGTATTTCAAACACAAGGGAAAGAAAAAATTCTCCCACCTCCTCTCGACTAGGCTCGAGGTAAACTGAGCGCAGCGACGAGAGGTCTCTATTATTATCTATGGAATGGGATTTTGTGGAAGCATCGGGATATTATGATGATCTTAATTTATATAGATAATAACGGTGTATTTACGGAACCTATTATGTAGGGAACGATAGAGGTTTTTCGTCTCCACGAGACGACGGGCTTGCATCCGTTCGAGACGGGTTGAGGGTTTGAGATTTTTTGTGATTAACTTAAAAGGTATGGTTATAAAAATGTGAGATTCTTTTCTTTACAGAATTTTTAAAATAAATTTTAATTTGCAGAAATAGTAAAATTGAATTTTATATTTATTTTCCTTATTTGAATTTTATTTTCTATTACTATTAATACTTGGGATTATTTTTGTTTTTTGTCCAAAAAACTTGATTTATCTATTATTTTTCATAGTATTTTCAAAGCTTTTGTGATATAATAGTTATAACTAGAAGAAAATTATTATATTTATTTTTAAAATCAAATATATTACAAAAACTATAATAAAATGCAAATTTACTGTGTTTTTCCTTGGCTTTTGATGTTGCCTTGGTTTTTGGATTCTTGGAGGAATTATGAAAAATATACTTAAGGCTAAGTACATATCTTTCTTATTGGCTTTGGTCATGGTTGTGGGGATTTTCCTTCCTTGCGGCGGTGCTTTGGCTAAGGAGAATACAAAAAAAGAGGATAAGAGTTCGGCTAAGTACTCTATTAGTATTGATATAACAATTAATAATAAAAAGGAATTAAAAGATAAGTTGGAAAAGGGTCAGGCTATAGAGGCTTCTCATAGGGAAGTTAAGGTTTATAAACTTAAGGTCGATAAGGATATGACTGATGAAGATAGGCTTAAATTTGCCAAGGATTTTGATGGCCTAAGTATAGCAGAGACTGAAAAGAAGCTTAAGGATGATAAGAAGCTTGATAAAGTGATCCCATCTGAGAAGAGCAAGTATGTCTATGGTGATAAGGCCTATGATAATATTAATCCTAAGGATATTAAGGACTTTAAACTTGATAATTTAGATTTAGATAATGAAAAGATTGAACTTAAGGATCTTGATGCTGGATATTATCTAATTAAAGAAACTGACGAGTCCAAAAATATTCCTAATAAAAAACTTGTTACCCAAGTTGTAAAGATTCCTGGAGAAGGAATGACCGGTAATGTTTTAGCTGTCGTTGCCAAAGAAGAGCAAAAAGTTAAAGTTAAGCCAAAAGATATTAAACTTATCAAAGTTGATGCTAATAACAAGGATATTAAGCTTGATAAGGCAGAGTTTGAGCTTTATAAAAAAGGCGATTCAAACCCTGTACATGTCGAGGGTAGCAGAGGCAACTATATTTATAAAGAACAAGGAAAAACTACTGTTCTTGAAACTTGGAATGGTGGAGAGATTGTAGTACAAAATCTTCCAGAAGGTATTTATTATTTTAAGGAAATAAAACCAGCGCCTGGTTATCCAGAAGAAGGTAATAAAGGAAAAGTTTCCAAGAATCTAAAACTAGGGGAATCTGATACAGTTGAGAATAAGCCTACTCCTATTCTTAAAAAGGTTGATAAGGATACTGGCGAGGCTTTAAATGGAGCTGTTTTTGAACTTTATAAAAAAGATGGAACTAAGCTTAATTTCAAGGAAACAAGTGTTGGTTATGAGCAAGACCCTAATGGCAAGGCTAAGCTTGTAACTAAAAACGGTGGTATTCTCAATATAACTAATTTGGCAAATGGTGAATATACTATCAAGGAAGTTGAAGCTCCAAAAAATTATAAAAAAGCCGATATTAAAGAAGATTTTAAGGTTAATAATTTTAATGCTGTGGATAAAGATGGTAAATTAAGAATTTTGGTTATCAAAAATGAACTCATAATACCACCACCACCTGTAAAAACCCCAAGGGGTGGCTATAACTTTGTTAAGATTGATTGTTCCAAGGAAGAGAAGAGGCTTGTTGGTGCTAAGTTTATTTTGATGAAAAAATCTGGTGTTGGTTATGAGAGAGTCCTTGTTAATGGCAAGGTGGTTTCCCTAACTTCTAAGGATAATGGTGAATTTTCTATAGATGGACTTCCTTATGGGGATTACGCTCTTAGAGAAGTTGAAGCGCCAAAAAACCATATTATTACAAGGGATCTTATTCCATTTACTGTAGATGCTGCTAGTAGTTTACTACCTGCTAAAAAGATTGTGAATATGACTTGCCCACCTGTGAAAATTGTTAGCAAGGAAAATACTATTACAACCAAATATGTACCTGGGAATATAACTACGATTGTGAAGAATACTGATATGATTGTTAAGACTGGTGATATTAAAATTATTATCATGGCTATCCTTGGTTTAATTCTTTTAGCAATGGGTATTAAACTTGTTAAGAGTGGTGAGAGATTACAAAGAGTATAAATATGAAGGATCCTTCATTTGAGGGGTCCTTATTTTACATGTGTAGGTTTAATGAGCTTTTTAAATCTTATAGTAAAATATAAAAGACAGCAGGGCGTTTGCTCTTTTTACATAAAGGAAGATTATGGCTAAGAAAAAGGTTAAAGGAAAAAATACCAAAGGAAAAAAAGTTAATAAGAAAAAGTCACGTTGGCTCTTTAGGCTAATTTTTTTGCTTGGATTTTTGGTGATGATGTATCCCTTAATTTCAAGGCTATATTACCGTATTGATTCTAATGAGAGGGTGGAGATCTTCTCTAAAGAGGTCAAAAAGCTTGATACTAAGGAAATCGACAGGAGGATAAATCTTGCCAAGGCCTATAACGAGTCTCTTACAGGTAAGATTGCATCTGACCCTTATACTAGGAAAAAGCACGAGGAAGGCCGTAAGGAATACGCTCGTATGCTTGAGGTTGAGGAGATGATTGGTACTGTTGATATACCAAAGATTAACCAAAAGCTACCTATATATGCAGGTACTAGTGAGGATATTCTCCAAAAGGGTGTTGGCCATTTGGAGGGAACTTCCCTTCCTATTGGTGGTAACTCTACCCATACAGTTTTGACAGCCCATTCAGGTTTGCCTGAGGCGACACTTTTTACCCACTTAAATGAATTAGAGATCGGAGATAAGTTTTATATCGAAAATATCGAGGGTATCATCGCCTACCAAGTCGACCAGATAAAGGTAATTGAACCTTCTAACTTTGAAGATTTGATGATTAGTCCGGGCCACGATTATGCGACTCTTTTGACCTGTACCCCAATCATGATTAATACCCACAGGCTTATTGTAAGGGGTCACAGAGTCCCTTATGTACCGGCAGTTGATGAGGAATCTATTAGGGAAAACAGGAATAACTGGATTTTCAGAATGCTATTCTTTGCATCACTTATCCTAATCTTAATCTTAATAATTTTGATTTTGAAACTAAGACGTGATAACAAAAAGTATTTCAAGAAAATTAGCGAATTTACCAAGGGTGGATTCATAAAAACTAGACCTAAGAATTTATCTGGCCGAGGAGATTTATTTGATAATCTAGCAGGTGAGGATGATGACTATGTCCAAGAAGACTAGAAATAGATTAGTTTATATGGCGATTTTCGTCCTAGGACTTTTGATTTTCTCCTATCCCTTGATAAGCCAGAAATATTATGAAATCAAGGCGGAAGACGAAGTAATTACTTTCACCAAGGCTGCTAAAGAGCTTTCTCCAGAAGACCTTGATAGGAGGATGGCGCTAGCTGAGGCTTACAACCGTACCCTCGATCCTTCAAGGCTTGCCGACCCTTATACCGAAATGGAAAAAGCTGGTCGTGCTGAATATGCCAGGATGCTTGAAGTTGAGGAGATGGTCGGCCATATCAAAATCCCAAAGATAAGGGTGGATATTCCTATCCGTGCTGGTACAAGTGAAGATGTTTTGCAAAAGGGTGCAGGCCACTTGGAGGGTACAAGTTTGCCAATAGGCGGCAAATCTACCCATACTGTTATTACTGCCCACAGGGGTCTACCAAATGCCAAACTTTTTAGGAACTTGGACCAACTTGCCTATGGGGATATATTTTATATTACCAATATCAAGGAAACTATTGCCTACAAGGTTGATAAGATCCAGGTTGTAGAGCCATCGAACTTTGAACCGGTCCTTGTTGTTGAAAAAAAGGACTATGCTACTCTTTTGACCTGTACGCCCTATATGATTAACTCTCACAGGCTTTTGGTGCGTGGGGTGAGGATTCCATATCAGGAGGCTATTGACGATGGTGTTGCCAATACACCTAGGGCAAGGATAGACTTTTTCAGGATGGTTTTGGTCCTTATACCGATAATAATTATACTGACTTTGACACTCTTTAGAGAAAAGAAAAGGACTGATACCCTAAGTAAGGAGCTAAGAGAAATTGAAGAAAGAAATCAAATTAACTAAAAAATCCTTTTGTGGATATATATTAATTTTGCTTGGGCTTTTGCTTTTAACTAGTCCCTTGGTTTTGAGGTTTTATCACGATATGGTGGCTCAAAGTGAGAAAAAAGCCTTTGAAAAAATCGAAGCCAGCAAGTCTGAAGATGAAATAAAAGAAGAAAACAAAAAAGCAGAGACCTATAATGAACAAATTAAGAAAAATGACCTAAATGTAGAAGACCCTTTTACAACAGACGATTACAAAAACAAGTACCAGATGTTTAGGTCAACCAACACACCATTTGCCTACTTATCCATACCAAAACTAGATAAGTATTTGCCCCTATATTTGGATGCGACTTATGAACATATTTCAAAGGGCGTTGCCCAAGTGGCAGGAACATCTATTCCTATTGGTGGAAAAGGCACAAGGTCTGCCATCGCTGGCCACAGGGGTTGGTGGGGCGATACCATGTTTTTGTATGTGGACGAACTTGAAAGTGGGGACTATATTTATATAGAAAGAGCTAAGGAAACCATGCGCTATGTTGTAAGTGACAAGGAAGTCATAGGGCCATACGATTGGAGTAAGCTCGCCCCAAGGGGGGATTTAGACATGATTACTCTCCTCACCTGTAGTCCATTTTTGCCACCAAGACCAAACAGGCTTTTGGTAAATGCAGTCAGAGACGAATCTGGTCCAGCAGATGAATTTAAACTCCCATCTGGGGAATATGTTGCTAGTGAAAATGACTCCAAGGCAGGAGATAGCATAGTAAAAATAACCAAGTTTTTTACCTTCATAGGAGCCATAGGCGGAATCTTGGCAATAATTTATACAGGCCAAAGATTTGCAAAAAGATTAAAGGCAGGATTTTATAAAAAAACAGAAAGCTTATAGGGTTAAAAAATAGCCCTATAAGTTTTTTTTATCTAAATTTTACACAAGAAGTGTTAAACTAAGGAAAAAGGAGGAAGTATGAAAAAGATTTTTAATAAAAAAACTATGGGCCTTTGTGGCGTAGTAGTACTAGTAACCTTATTTTTCCTAGTCAAGTCTTATGCAAATAAGCTAGGAGATTATCAGATGAAAATAGGTATGAAAATTAATCAAAAAGTGGAGGATTCGCTGATTTTTCCAGGTCATAGGCAAGTCGCCTATTGGAAAATAGAAGATGGGAAAATGGGACCTTGGGACTTGATGCGCCTAGCCAAAGATTCGGATAAAATGACATTAGGGGAAATAAGCAAAAAATTAGGACAGGAACCAAAATATTCTTCAAAATCTAAATTAGTCTTTGATGGCAAGGAATATGACAAAATGACAGACGCCATGTATGAGAAAAACAAGGCAAGGGTAAAAGAAGAGATAAAAATAGAAAATCTCCAAGAAGGATCCTACCTAATCAAAGAAACTGACCAATCCTTTAAGGAAAGCAGGGCCAAGGAAAGAATAAGAACTAGAGTAGAATACATAGGCAAAGAATCAGCCCCTGACGGGGTTTTGAATTTAGAATAAAAGTCAGTCTAAAAATGATATAAAGCGAAAAATTAAAGGAAAAGCAAACGCAAAAAAATTTGCGTTTGTTTTGCGTTTGATAAGTTGAAAATTTAATTAAATTGAGAATATGAAAGGTAAGGGGATTTGAACTTAGTGAAGACCTTTTAATAATATAATAGAAATGGCGGGATTTCAAGCTTTTTGGATGTAAATATTAGATGAGAATTTGGTCTAAAATGAAATACGTTTAAAAAAAGCAAACGTAAAAAAATTTGCGTTTGTTTTACGTTTGATAAGTTAAAAATTTACTTAAATCGAGAATATGAAAGGCATGGGATTTGAACTTAGTGAAGACCTTTTAATAATATAATAGAAATGGCGGGATTTC
>NZ_CAUPFR010000086.1:0-7046 GCF_963510575.1 uncultured Anaerococcus sp.
TAAATCTCCTTTAAAAATCTTAGGGAAAAATTTGTAATTTCAGCAAAACTTTGGTAGAATAATAAAGATGAATAAGGAGGAGGTGTAATTATGGCAAGAGCATGCGATATATGTGGCAAAGGTACAGCATCAGGTAAGTCTGTAACATTCTCACATAGACAAATTAACAGAACTTTTAAAGCAAACGTGCACAAAATTAAAGCTATTGTTGATGGCACTCCAAAAACTATTAACGCTTGTACAAAATGTATTAAAAGTGGAAAAGTAGAAAAAGCTTAAGCTTTTTTAGTTTAGTACTAAATTAAAAATTTTTAAACTGGCCTTGTGGTCAGTTTTTTAATTTGCGCACAAAAATAGCTGGTAAATGATATTGTCATAAACCAGCTTTTTCTTTTATTCGTAATCTTTAAAAATTTCGTGATAAGTCTTTATTTGTGCCCTTATATCCTTGGCAAAGACATCGGAGCCTACTACAACTTCATCAACTCCAAGGTCTAAAACTTCCCTCACGTTGGAAGTTTTAATGCCCCCATCCACTTCAATTTTTATATCTAAATTATTTTCATCAATGTATTTTCTGTAAAGAGCCATGGTATCTTTTGTTTCTGCCATAAACTTTTGTCCACCAAAACCAGGTCTTACACTCATTACCAAAATCAAATCGATTTGGTCAAAATATTCTAAAAGTAATTTTGGATCTGTTTCAGGTTTAGCAGTCAATCCTACTTCCATACCAGCATCTCTAATAGCTTTTAAGGTAGCTCTTAAATCCTTACAGGCCTCATAATGAACAGTAATCCTGTCAGAACCTGCCTTCTTAAAATCTTCAATATACCTAATTGGTTCCCCAATCATAAGGTGGGTATCAAAAAAATAATCATTTTTATCCCTAATATCAGATATAATCTTAAAACCAAAGGAGATATTTGGCACAAAAGTACCATCCATTATATCAATGTGAATCATTTTAAGTCCACAATCCTTGGTTTGGTCTAAATCGCCTTGTAAATTAGCGAAATTTGCTGATAGTATCGATGGTGCTAGTCTTACCATTTGTTTAATCTCCTTTGTTTTAATTCTTCAAATAATTGGATATAATTTTTATATCGTGACTGGGAAATTTTCCCCTCTGCCAAGTCTTCCTTGACCCTGCAAGATGGCTCATTTATGTGGTTACAATCCTTAAACTTACAAGACCTGTCCCTTAATTCTACAAAGGTGTTTTTTAAGTCATTTTCATCTTCTAAAAAATCAAGGTCAAATGAATCAAAGCCAGGAGTATCAAAAATAAAAGTGTCTTCTTCAAGTTTAAAAATTTCTGTATGGCGGGTGGTATTCTTGCCCCTTTTTGATTTTTGACTTATGGATCCAATTTCAATTTCAGCATCAATTAGGTTTGATAAAAAAGTTGATTTTCCAACGCCAGATGCACCTGAAACTGCGGATGTTTTGCCCTTTAAGATTTGTTTAATCTTTTCTTTTGGGAAATCCTTATAATTGTCAATTAATATCACTTCATAGCCAATATTCCTATAGATTTCTGCTAAATTTTCTATTTCCTCCCTAGGGGCTAGGTCTATTTTTGTTAGCATAATTGTTACAGAAATATTCAAATACTCACACATAGCGAGGTATTTATCTAGGTTATAAAGATTAAGGGGTGGGTCATTTATAGTTACAAAAACCAAAAGCTGGTCAATATTTGCTATGTTAGGTCTTTTGATTTCATTTTTACGATCAAGTAACTTTGTTATATAGGCTTTCGATTCTTCCAAAAGCTCTATTTCAACATTATCGCCCACCAAAGGCTTTTGGGCCTTGACCCTAAAGTTGCCCCTAGCCTTGGCCATAAATACCTTTTCTTTTGTGTCCACATAATATAATTCTTTTTGACTTTTAATTATTTTCCCAATCATTAGTTAACTTGATACACTCCATAGGATTCATCATCTACCAGAACTTCTACACTTGTTCCTGACATGGCCATAAACTTGAGAACTAATACTCCATTATCATTTAGGTCGCTTGCTGTGTGGTAATCATTGTATAAAAGGTCACTTTTGTTTCCGTTGCTGTCTACCTTATAAATTTTGACATTAAAGTTTTCCTTTTCACTTGCAACATTTAGCCTAATTTCAACTTCCCTATTAGGACTCTTTGCCTTTTCTTCTTCGCCTTGGCTTATTACAAAGTCTATAGCAGAATTTTCGGCAACCTCTGTATCAGCTCCTATTGATTGGCTGATTACAAGTCCCTTGGCAGTGTTAGAAGAATACTGGTAGTCCACATTTCTAACTCTGAGGTGGTTGTTTCTGGCAGCTGTAATTGCATCTTTTTCTGCCATACCTACATAATTACCTACCTTGATATTTTCAGTTGTATCTTCCTTTCCTACTGATATTACTACATTAACTTCAGAACCAGACTGAACTGAAGATCCTGCAACAGGAACTTGTCTTATTACCAAGTCTTTTTCAACATTATTCGAATAGTCAGTGGAGGTTGTACCTATTTTTAAACCTAAATCTTTTAAGGTCTCTTCAGCCTGGCTTAAATTCATATTTTTTAGTTCAGGAACCTTCACTTCCCTACCGGAAGATATAACTAAATTAACAATAGTGCCTTTTTTGGCTCTTGTCGATGATTCTGGGTCTTGGCTCATAACCTTGCCCTTTTCGTATTCATCACTTTCTGCATACCTGGAGATATTGGCTCTAAATCCTCGCTTTTCTAGCTGGTTAACAGCTTGGTCTTCTGCGAGGTTTACAACTGTTGGCACTTCTATTTCATCAGAATTCATCCTTGAAGAGAATAAATACACAACTCCAACCAAGATAAAAGCTAGAAGGGCTAATGGCCAAATCTTAATAGGATTTTTTTTCTTTTTTTTCTTTGCCTTATCTTCACCAGTGGAAACATAAATAGCTTCCTTGTTTTCCTCTATTGGATCAGGATATGTTTCTTTTTTGGGAACAACTATCGGAATCCTAGCTGTATCTTCATAAGAATCTCCACCTTTGACCAAGGATTCATCATCAAGGGCTTCTATAAGCTCGCTTGCATTTTGAAATCTCTCTGTAGGGTCTTTTTTCAAAAGTTTCATAATTATGTAATTCAAATGCTTGGACAAATTAGGATTTAATTCCCTTGGAGGAATTGGGTCGTCTTGGATATGCATAACTGCAATTCCTACCGAATTGTCTGCGTCAAAAGGCACTCTACCTGTTGCCATTTCATACATCACAGCACCCAAAGAATAAAGGTCTGATTTTAAATCTACTATCTTACCCTTAGCTTGCTCAGGAGAAATATAATGAACTGTACCCAAAATAGAACTTGTGTAGGTAATAGTTGCATTTGACGAAACTCTTGCTATACCAAAATCAGTCACCTTGCACAATCCATACTTGTCTATCAAAATATTTTGTGGCTTTATATCCCTGTGGACAATACCAGAATCATGGGCGCTCTTAAGAGCTTGGGCAATTTGAGTTGAATAATCAATAATATCGTGATTTTCTAGAACTTTTTCCCTATTAATCAAATCTTTAAGAGTCTCACCCTCAACATATTCCATAACTATATATTGAATTAGCTGGCCATTTAACATATCCTTTCCGATATCATAAACATTTACTATGTTGATATGGGAAAGCCTCGCAGCTGATTGGGCCTCATTATTAAATTTCTTTGAAAATTCTTCATCCTCGGCGTACTGGTCTTTTAAAATCTTTATGGCAACAAACCTGCCTAAAAGATTGTCCTTGGCCTTGTAAACCTTGGCCATACCTCCCACGCCTATTTCTTTTATAAGCTCATATCTACTGTCTAAAATTATTTTATCCATAATAACCTCTTATAGTAAAATCGTTGTAACAGTAATATTGTCCCTGCCACCATGGTTTATAGCTTCTTCAATAAGCTTTGATGATACCTGGTAGGGATCCTTGTTATCTTTTACTATCTGTCTTATATCTTCGTCTGTCAGTTCATTTGTAAGTCCATCTGTAACCATTAAGATTATGTCCCCATCTTCCATTGGCAAGGACTTACTATCAGCAAGGACTTTTTCTTCTGTTCCAACAGCCCTAGTTATAGCTGATTTATTGATGAAATTTTTAGCCTCGTCTTCTGTAAGCGAACCACTATCCAAAAGATCATTTACCAAAGAATGGTCCCTTGTTAGTTGGGTTAGGCTATCATTTCTAAAAATATATGCCCTAGAATCGCCCAAATGACTTAGGTAATAAGTTTTATTCTTGTGGTCAATACAAAGACAAACTACAGTCGTTCCCATCTTTATATTGCCATCTTCTAATGATAATTTATATATTTCTTCATTTGCATAAAAAATTGCATCTTCAAGCAAATTTATATATGAATCATAACTTTCGATGTCAGCTTCTTTTATATATTTTATAAAAAGCTTAGCGGCGAGTTTACTGGCAAGTTCTCCCTTGCTGTGTCCTCCCATTCCATCTGCTACGATAAAAAAATCCAAATTCCCAAGGCTAATATTTGAAAATGAATCTTCATTTTCCTTTCTAATCTTGCCTATATTTGTAATCGTACTAAATTTCATGCTTACCTCGCATAATTATTTCTCAATTGGCCACATGAGGCGTCTATATCAGAGCCCATGGACCTCCTAATGGTTGCGTTTAGTCCTCTTTTTGTTAGTCTTTGTCTAAAGTCTTCAAGGACCTTGCTTGCTGGTTTTTTGTGGTCAAATTCCTCTATTGGATTTAGGGGAATTAAATTGATGTGGACATTTTTTCCGAAAAGTAGGTCGTGGAGATTTTCCACATCCTCATTTAAGTTATTTACCCCATCTATTACTACATATTCAAAAGAAACCCTACGACCTGTCTTGTCAAAATAATAATCTGTAGCTTCAATTAAATCTTCGATTGAATACCTATTGGCAACCGGCATATAAACTGCTCTTTTTTGATTATCTGCGTAGTGGAGACTTAGGGCAAGATTTACGTCTAATCCTGTATCTGCCAATTCTTTTATTTTTGTCGCAAGACCTGATGTTGAAAGGGTAATGGACCTGTGTGATAAATTTCTCCCCTTTGGATCTGTAATTATTTCGATAAACTTTTTGATATTTGTAAAATTATCTAAAGGTTCTCCGATTCCCATAATTACAATATTTGAGATAGGTCCATTAAGTCTTTCTACAAGATAAACTTCTTCAATTAATTCAGAAGCTGTCATATTTCTTACCATGCCATTTTTTGTTGATGCACAAAAAGTACAGCCCATCCTGCAACCAACTTGGCTAGAGATACAAATTGTAGCCCTATCTTTATAAGCCATGTAAACTGCTTCTACTATGTTTTTGTCGGCAAGTTGCAAGAGATATTTCTTAGTTTGGTCTACCTTTGATTCAAATGTCTTAAGTACATCTAGCCTATCGATTTTAAAGTCATTTTTAAGTTCTTCTCGCATTTTTAAGGGAAGGTCTGTCATATCATCAAAATCATTTATCCTATTGACATGGATTGCCCTGAAAACCTGCTTGGCCCTAAATTTTTGGTAGGACTTTTCCTTAAATAAGTCTTCTATTTCTGCTATTGTCTTATCATTAATACTAATCATTTATTTTCCTAAATTTACTGATGAAGAACCCATCAGTGTTGGCTTCAAAACTCTTGTATTCTATAAAATCTTGGCCATCAATTTGAACTAATTCCAAATCTTTATTTTCCATTAAATATTTAAAATTGTTCCTATTTTCTAAGGGACCTAGGGTGCAAGTAGAATACACAAGATAGCCGCCCTTTTTTACATACTTAACTGCCTTTGCTAGAATTTCTCTTTGGAGCTCTGCCAGCCTTACAATCGTTTCCTTATTTCTATTATATCGTATTTCTGGTTTTCTTCCCACTACTCCAAGACCAGAACAAGGCGCATCTACCAAACAAAAGTCAAATTTATTTTCAAAATCTCTGATAAATGTTGAAGCATCATAGTTTGTAAGACAAATATTTTTCAAACCTAACCTATCAATATTTTCTAAAATCAACTTATTTTTCGCTTTTGAAATATCATTTGCTATGATTTGGCTTGTATTTTTTGTATATTCACCTATATAAGTTGTCTTTGTACCTGGGGCAGCACATAGGTCTAAGATTTTAGAATTTTCCCTTGGGTCAAGGACCTCAACAGCTTTCATAGAGGCTTCTTGTTGGATGGTAAAAAGTCCATCCTTAAAAAACTTTGTAGCCACAAGACCTGCAGGGTTTTTTACTATCAAACCATTTGGGGAAATCTTTCCGTCTTCTATTTCAAAGCCCTCATTTACAAGCAAATTTTTTATCTCTTCCCTATTGGTCTTTAGCTCATTAACTCTGATTGAGATATCTTTTATCCTGTCAGCATCCCTTAGATAAGCCTTGGTATAGTCCATCCCATAAAAATCATAAATATACCTAGTAATCTCTTCGGGAAAAGAATACCTAATTGAAAGGCTCTTTATGTCATCAGTTTCGTAAATTTTTGCAAGTTCCTTTTCATCTTTTATAAAGGCCCTTAAGATGGCATTTACAAAGCCTGTGGATTTCTTATTTTTCGCTTTGGTTAGGTCAACTAATTTGTCAACTGTAGCGTAATCTTTAGTTTCCAAAAAATGAATATTATAAATTCCGATTTCTAAAATAAGAAGGACGTGATTATGAATTTTTTTAAGTCTAATAGCTGATAGCTTCCTAATCATGTAGTCTATGTAGATTTTATTTTCCAAACCCCCATAGACTGTTTTTGTAACTAAAGGTAGGTTTGACGCTTTTTTAGCGTAGGCATTAATCATATCAGCTGACTTGGCGTCTTCATAAATGACACTTCTTAGGATAAAAAAAATTATTTCAAAATCATTCATTTTCTAAAACATATCCTACTTCTATATCATTTCCTAAAAGAAAAGATGTTGTATCCATGGCTTTTTTGCCTGGAAATTGGATTTTTTCTATCCTTATTGACCCGTCACCTGTTCCTATCACGATTTTATCTTTTTTATTAGCTGCCAATATTTCTCCGGC
>NZ_CAUPFR010000087.1:0-6622 GCF_963510575.1 uncultured Anaerococcus sp.
TGCGAGGACAGGTTACCCTGCTTTTAGGGATGAAGTTCTTAAGGATTTATCAACAACAGCCTTCATTTCTTCAACAGAAGGCAGGAGTCTAACAAGTGCCGAAAAAAATGCTGACTTTGACCTCCTCTATGAAACAATTATAAAAAATTATGCCATAGATAAATCAAATGCGGAATCTTTTACAGAATTCACTAAAAAAAGTGATGAGTATAGAAAAAAAATAACTAGCTCAAAGACCGACCAAGATTTCTTTATGCTTCTGGGTGAATATTTAAGTTTGATAAACGATTCAACTACCAAGATTCTAGATAAGGATAGTTACACTGACTTATTTAATTATTACAAAAACAAAAAGGGGTCTTCCATGAAGGAAATTTTGGAAAATCCTCAGGTAGTGAACCGTTATAAAAGAATTATTAACGAAAAAAATGTTAATAAAGCGTCAGTTGGGATTGAAAATGGTCGCATTCTGAGAGTATCCTTGCCAAATTTCAAGGTAGGTGATATAAAAAAAATAATTGATGAAACAATAAAATCTCTGACAGCAGCACCAGGTATTTCAACTATGCTTATTGATTTATCCGATAATAATTCACTTAATGATATTTTTGTAAATGAATTTGCCAAATACTTTATCCACCAAGATTACAACAAAGAAGATTTGATATTTTACAGGGGCAACTTAATAGAAAACACCCTAAAGGATATAAAAGATGATGAAAAATCACCATACCAAACTGCCTTTGTGAAAAATCTTTCTGGTAAATACAAGGAAAAAGTTGAACATTTCGACCTAAAGCCTTATATGTACTACGACCAAGTTTCCTTAAAAATACAAAAAGATACAACTTTTGCATCTAGAAATATTTATATACTTACAAATGCAAATACAGCCAACGAAGCAATTAAACTTGCATCAATTTTCAAGGAATCTTCAAATGCCTATGTAGTTAAAAATGCCCTAGATCCAAATCCTACAATTCAGGATAGGATTTATGAATTTCCACCAAGTCTTTTCATGCTTGACCACTCTGGCTTAATCATTTCCCTAAATACAGCCAGGGCCGAAGGACCTAATAGGTATCTTGAATACAATCAGAGAATAAACTCTAAATATCCTATTTCATCCATGCTTTCTTTAATACGATGAAAAACGCAAAAAATAGACCCCTAGGGGTCTATTTTTGATTCTTATCTAAAATTTCTTATGGCAAATTCCTCGCCTTTTCTGCCTGCAATCGCTGATATGGCGAGTGCTGCAATTAGGCCTAGGAAGGTTAGGACCGCTCCAATAGATACTGCGTTGGATGCCTTATCTGCCTTATCTTTTGCCTTTTCTACTGTCTCGTCAGCTGTGATTTTTGCTTCTTTGGCAAGTTCGTTAATCTTATCGCTTGCCTGGTTTATTGCCTTGCTTGTTTCCACAGCTGCCTTATCAAGTTCATCATAAATATTTTTGCTAATTTCTTTTGCTTCCGCTTGGCTTAGTTGAGTATTTTTCGCTACTGCATTAGCAATAGCATCCTCATCAGCAGCATTTGCTACAGTCTCAGCTTTTTTTGTAAGTGATTTTGTCAACTTATCAATTTCAGAACCAGCACTTTCTGGATTAAGTGCTATAGCCTTTACTGCTTTTGATATTTCATCCTTGCTTTCTTTAACTACTTCTTCAAGATAATCAGGTTTTAATTCTTCAACATCTGTATCGGCTAGGTATTTTTTTAGGTTTGTTTGAAGTTCTTCTGTATCTACATCTTCGATTCCTTCGCCAACCTTATCAACAGTTGCTCCGATTGCAGAGCTTGCAGCATCTCCTGCCCCGCTTATGGCAGAGCCTGCAACATTTGCAGCCGAACCAGCAACAGCTCCTGCTGCTTGGCCTGCAATACCTAATGTTGTTGCTACCGCATTAAATACAAGGGTAAATAGTAGTAAAACTGTTACTGCCCAAGTAATTGCCCCATGTAGTAGACCTGTAGATCTTGCTGCATAACCTGCTACAAAACCACCTGCACAAAATGAAACTATGAGAGTGATGGCAGTCCAAAGTCCTGTAAAAATTCCAATTCCAGCAAAAGGATTAGCAGAGTTAGCCGAAAAAATTCCAAATCCTAAAGCTGCTGTCAATAAACTCAAAACTGTAAATACAGCCGCTCCTGAAACAGCGCCTGCTATTATAGAAGACCAAGATAAGTTCCTACCAGCATCAAGTCTAGCCTCTCTGTCAATTAAGATTTCCTTCCTTCTCTCTTGGCGATTTCTCCTCGTACTTTCGCCTTGGTTTTGATTATTTATTTCAGTCATAATTCCTCCTTATTATATAATCATTTTAAACAATGTATGTTTATTATACCGGAACATAAAATAAATTAAAATTTTACTTTTATTTCCTTAATAATTCATTTTAAAAATAGAATTATCCCTAAGGATTTCTCCTACCATATCCCTGCCCTTGTGCATCTTCTTTATATTTTTGATATCCAAAATTATAACATCCGCACGGAGAAGTTTTTCCTTTGCATGGTCTGTAAGATAAGTAGAATTTATAATTAAAACAGGAATTAAATCTTCAACAGCTCCCCTAAAGTCCCTTATCATTTTCTTAATTTCTTTTTCTGATATCTTGTGGTCATACTTATAATTCCTAATTTCTAGGGCAAAGCGTTTATCATTCTTTTTAGCATAGAGGTCAAAACGGTGACTTCTCTGGTATTCTTCCTGATAGGGTTCAACTTTATAACCTGCTCTCCTAAAGGCCTCTGAAATAAATTCCTGACTTGATAGGTCAAAGAGGATTTTCCTTAGGGCTTTCAAAAGTCCTTCTGGCTTTATCTTGAAAATACCCCTGTATTGGATTTCTCCTTCTTTAAGTCTTTTTATATCGAAACCTATGAGCAAACCTTGGACTACGTTGAAATTTCCATGGGCAATTGCGTTTCTAACGTGTCTTAAAAGGCTCATTGTCTTTGTCTCCCCATCTGCCAAAGTCATGACGATTTTTTGATCATTTAGGCATATTCCCTTCCTAAAGTCATCTACAATGTAATTTTTGATTGAATTAATAAAAAGCACGTCAATATCCCTAAGCTTCATCACAGCCATTAACTCTTCAAAAACATAGTCATCGTATTCTAAATTAATAAGCAAATCTTCCTTATTAGCCTGCTCTGAATTAATATTTGGCACATACCACAAGAGGTATTTTATGGCCTCATCAAGGTTTGGATCAAGCTTAATAGGCACATCACCGTGTTTTATCTGGTATTTTATTTTATTTTTACACTTTTGAAGCTCGAACTTCTTACTTAATTCCATACTATCTCTTAATTTCGACCTGGTCTTTCCTTGACCAAATAGCCTCTATTTCTCCCCTATAAAAAATATCTATGGACATGTCAAAAGCAGATGGCCTCCCATCTTTATAAAAATTACCTATACCATAAAAGTGAATGAGACCTTCACCATAGGCTTCTTCTATAATATCAAAGGTGTAGTCCTTAAATTCATCAATGGTTAAATTTTTAGGCTCTTTTTCAAATACTACTATCCTCACAGGATAAGCCCTGTTAGCTTCTATGTCTATAAGGTCATGGCAAATAATTTTTGGATTATCTATGGCGAAAGATTTACCATTTTCAAAAATAACCATGCTTGCAAGGCTTATTTCAAAGTCCTTTTCCCTCCTCTTGATTGCAAAAATTTTAGAATCATGAAGGCTAAATACTTCTCTGTAAGGTTTTAAAATCATAGAATCTCCTTAAAGTTTTAAGCCTATTACAAAGTTTCCGTCCTTATTTTCAACCACTTCTATATCTATGGCAAGGTCCTTAGCATAGAGTTTTGACAAATATAGTCCCATACCCGTTGATTTGTGAATTTTATCAACTTCGCCTGTAAAGGCCTTTTCAAAAATAAAGGCTATATCTTGATCAGCAACTTTAGGCCCATTGTTTCCTATATAAAGATTTTTACCCTTATTGGTTATATTTATAACTCCATCACAGTATTTAATCGCATTTGAAATAATTTGGGAAATGATAAATATCAAAGTATTTTTGTCTGTGAATACTTTGACCTCCCCCACATCTTCCCTTATAATAATCCCCGCTTCAGCAATTAAGGGGTAATAGGCCTTTATGGCTTCATCTAGACAATCTTTTACAAAAACTTCCTCCATCTTATAGTCTTTTTTACTAGCATCAAGCCTTGCATAATATAGGATTTGGTTTATATAATTTTCTATATTTGTGTTGGCAAGACTTAGTTTTTCAATACTTTGCCTATCGAAGACATTTTTGTGGTTTTCTAGAAATAAATTTGCAAAGGCTAGGGGAGTTTTTATCTCGTGGGCCCACATTTCTATAAATTCCCTGTAGGAAATGAGTTTAGATCTAGCTTCTTCTAGCCTCTTATCCTTTATTTTTATCGCCAACTGATAGTCATCAAAGATTTTCTTATAGTCATCTCCAAATTCTCCCACTAGGGCATCCTTGGCTAAAAATGAATTTTTTATCAGAAATTCTTCCAGAAGTTCTATTCTTTTTTTATTTCTTTTCCTTATAGTCCTTAGGATAAAAACTAAAGCCAAGATGGTAAATAAAAGAATAAATATTATAAAGTTGTGAATTAAAGTTGGTCCAATTAGGTATATTAAAAAAATAAAGCAAATATCCAAGGCTAAAAAGGCCACTATCCAAAGAAGTCCGTCTTTAAATGTACTATTCATCGCAAACTCCAAGTCCGTATCCCTTGCCTCTCTTGTTGTAGATATTGTAAGGCCCTAAGTTTTTTAGTTTTTTTCTTAATCTGGTAATATTTACCTGGAGGATGTTTTCGTCTATATAAATTGTTGACCACACAGCCTCCAAGAGTTCGTCTTTGGATACTATTTCCGGGTAGGATTCCATAAGTTTTTTGACAATGTCGGCTTCGGTTTGGGGTAGGATTAAGTAGGTATCCTTGTAAGACAACTTTGATGTAGATATTTCTAAATTTAGGTCACCTATATTTAGGATATCTTGGAAATGGTCAAATAAATTTAGGAGTTTTTCCATCCTTAAAATTAATCTCCTTGTATCGACTGGCTTGGCTAGATATTCATCTGCTCCTATTTCTAGACCCCTTATCTCATCTTCAATCCCAACCCTAGATGTAAGCATCAAAATAGGAATATTTGATTTTTCTTTGATTTCCCTACATATATCAAAACCAG
Source organism: uncultured Anaerococcus sp. (assembly GCF_963510575.1). GTDB lineage: Bacteria > Bacillota > Clostridia > Tissierellales > Peptoniphilaceae > Anaerococcus. The sequence continues at coordinate 5,213 of NZ_CAUPFR010000087.1, forward strand.
AAATCCCAGGTAAATTTATATCTAAAATCACAAGGTCAGGTCTTTGGTCAAGAGCAATTTGACTTGCCTTTAGGAAATTATCTACGCTTGCCACTTCATAATTCTTATTTTCCAAAAATTCCCTTAGTTCATTTAAGAGATTCCTATCGTCTTCAATTATCAAAATTTTCTTCATAATCAACAATCCTTTCATAGCTCATTCTTAGGATAAACCTCAAAAATAGGCCCATCAAAATCAAAAGTGCCAGGCCAATTAAAGATAAGGTCCCAATTATTGTGCTAAGTTTTAGTTCGAGAAATATATTCATTGTATATGGTATTTTGGTAAATAAAAATATTGACACAATAATTGAAACAAGGCCCACAGTAAGAAAGAGTGTTGTGTATTCCTTTTTGATTATAGACCTTATTTCATCCATGTCTTGGCCCAAAAGCCTTAAGGTTTTTAGTTTTTCTTTAGATTTTTCAAAGAGAATAAAAATCCTGATTGTAAAAAAACTTAGACCAGCTAGGATAAAAATTAAACTCAGATAAAAATAGGTATAAAGATTTTCCGTAATCTGAGAAATGGCATTTTTTGCCTGCCAGATGTAGGATTCGTACTTATAGCCTCCCTTGATAAAGGCCTCCCTCAACATATCTGATCCCCTAGAAAAACCAAAAGAATTTACAAAATCCTTGCTTATATTAACATTATAGGCAAAGGGAGATTTTTTTCCTATTAATTTATCGTAAACCTTATCGTTTACAACAACCATGCTAGAAAGTTTAATCACATCGTTAGAAAAAATTTTATTCGACATCACAAGAGGCCTTAGCCTAAAATCTTTGCCTCCTAATTTTATAGACAAAGCATTTTTCTCTAAAGTGTCCTCAAGAGCATATTTTTCATTTTCACTACTTGCTAGGAGAATTGCTTCATCTAAGCCTAAATCAACTTTGGTCTTATAAATATTTTCAAATGTTGTTTCCCTAAGTAAAAACCTTGGTTGAAAGTAAAACTCATTTTTTGTTTGCCTATCAAGGCTAGGATTTTCCTTGACTAATTGGTTAATTTCACCAGATTGGATATCCTTATACTCATAACCAAAAATAGGATATATTTCACCAATCATTTGACTCATATCTGGGTTTTTTGCCAATGAATTTATTTTTTCCTTGGAATCATAAAGGGTAAAGTCGACCGGTCTTTCTAGGGAATTTTTAGAAGCTACACTGGTTAAGATGGTGTAGGCTAGGATAAAAGTGCCTATAATTAGCATAAAACTTGTAAAAAGCAGGGAAGCCTTGTCTTTCTTGAAAGTTAGGCTCAAACTTTTCCTTACAATCAAATCCTTCTCGCTGGTCTTTTGGAGAATTTTTGATGATATAAAAAAAAGTATAAGCAAAAATATACTTATAAGACTTAGT
>NZ_CAUPFR010000088.1:0-6461 GCF_963510575.1 uncultured Anaerococcus sp.
CTATTTATAGGGCCTTTATTATTTCAAAAAGTTCCTTGGCTGATTTTAGTGGGCCCTCTGTTTCCATGCCACTAACACCTAGTTGGGTTCTGATTACGCCAACTTGTTTATTGTTTTCATATAATTTGTTGAAATAAGTTTGGATTAGCTTATCACAAGCTTCTTGTTTTTGATAAGGGCCGAATGGGTTGGCAAAGTAGGATTCCACAAGACCTGTCTCTGTGGTTGTACCCTTGGCAAACCTAGCTCCTCTTTTGAAAACCTTGATAGCTTCGTTTTTGTCATCTAGGATTGTAATAGAATTTTCACCATCTTTAAGCTTATCATAGTTGTTTGCATAGAGGAAGAAATCAACTTCATAACCTCCCATGATTGTAGCATAGTCAGCAACTGGCATAATTAGCCTTGCATTTATCTTATCTGGGTTCATGAAGATTGACCTATCGATTTGCTTAAAGGCATAGCCGGCATCTAGGTCGTCAAGCCTTACAAAGGCACCAATCTCAGTACCATAAGCCATTACCTTATCATCTTTAATTCTAAAGGTACCCATATCGTCAAAGATTACTGTCATGTCTTTGATGTAGTCCTTGGCAAGGGTCCTAAAGGCTTCGATTGATTCGCTTTTACCAGCTCCAGAGTCTCCTAGGATTACAACATTGGCTGTCTTGCCATTTTGCAAAACAACATTTACTCCTGCTCCGTGGATTGGGAGGTAGGATTTTTTCATTGAAATGATATTTGAAAGTGTTAGGCACATCTTTTTTAAATAGCCAAAGTAGTCTTTTTTGTCAGTATAATTTACATAACCTATTAAGAGGCCGTTTGAATTTTCATAGAAAACATTTTGGTCTTTAGAATTTTCTCCACCAAATAAGTAAATAGCATCTGGTCTTTTATTTAAAATTTCTTCTTCATCTGCAAGGTCAAATAAGTTTGATGCAGAAATACCGTGGGTGATTAGGTCTTGGTGGAAGTAGATATAAACTAGGTTGTCACCAACCTTTGCAGGATAGCATAAAAACTCATCTGTATCTATATCCAAATCTAGGATTGGATTTGTATAAACTTCTTCAAAGAAACCATCTCTTTTGTTACTTTTTGTGTAGGTAATGTAAGGAGTTTCAATCATAACCTTGGTAATAAATGGTATTTCATTTAAAAATTGTAATTCTTCTGGATAAGAAATCTCAAAATTTTTAACAATTATAGAAGCATTTGCACCTGCAGGTACTTGTCTAAATACCTTTGGCACTTGGCCAGTAACAGAAAATTCTGCTTTTCTGTAGACATCAAGGATTAGGTCCTTGAATTTTATGTTGGAACTTAGGAAATTTTCTACTTCCAAACCCCTATCATAACCTGATTGTTCGATTACAGAATATCTTTCTAGCTTTCTCCAATAATCGTAAATATCTTCAACTATCCTAATTAGGGCGTCTCTTTCCTTATCAAGGTCATGATACTTGTTGATTTTTTCAGAAATTTCATCAAGACTCATCACTGTAAGGATTTTTGTAATATCCCTAATTTCTCCTGCAAGGACTTCTATATCACTAGCTCTGAAAAATTTTTCAAGATATGTATAGATCCTTGTACGTCTTTCCTTGTGGTAGGATACAAAAGAGCAGATTACATCAAAGAAACCTTCACTTTTTAGCAGGTCATCAGTGTCATTAAAAAAGGCCTTAGAAAAATTAATAACGGCCTTATTGTTTGAAATATTTATAGCTTTTTTCATTATAACCTCTTTAATTAATTCTTTTCAATACTAATACTTTACTACAATTTTAGACAAAAACTAATTGAATGAGGACCATATATACAAATGTGCCAAAAGATATTGAAAGAAAGAGCTTTCTAAACTTGGCATGGAGGATAATAACTGTAGCTGAAGCTATTATTTCAGGTAGTCCATAGGGGTAGACTAAGAGGTTTATATTTCTAATAGCAAAGATTACAAGTAGGGGCATTAGGGCAAAAGGCAAGTATTTGCCAAAGTACCTAATTAGGTCAGGGATTTCTTTTCTAGAGAAAAACAAAAAAGGAGTTGACCTTATTAAAAATGTTGTAAGCGAAGAAGCCAATATTAAAATTAAAATTCTAGTCATTTTTCACCTCGATTTTTCCCCTAAAGCCGTAAAGGCTTAGGACTATTAGAAGTAGGGCTGGGATCATGAAATTGCCTGGCTTAAAAATTAGGAGTGAGAAAATTGCAATAGCAAGGCCAAGTTTGAGTGGTTTGTGGTTTGGTGTTGAAAAGTATTGTTCAACCAAAAGCACGAGGAAAAGTGCGGTCAAAACAAAGTCCATACCCATGGTATTAAAGTTTATAAGCCCTCCTAGCAAGGCACCAAGGTAGGAAGATATTATCCACACAAGGTAGTTTATTATTCCTATAGCAAGGTAAAAGTCAGACTTATTTACATCTGCTGGTGGCTTTACTGATGTATCCAGAGCAAAGGTTTCATCAGAAAGAGTTAAAATAAAAAGAAACTTGCTTCTTGAATTTTTGCAGTCTTTTAAAAGGCTTACCCCATAAAACATCATCCTTATATTAACCGATAGGGTTAGAATAATAATTGCAATAATGGAAATATCGGATTTTAGAAGGGGTAAAATGACAAATTGCATGCTACCAGCATACATAGTCATGGACATAAGGGGTGCAAAAAGTGGGTTAAAACCTGCTTGGCTGACCATTATGCCATAGGTAAGTCCCAAAAACAAATAACCGATAATAACGGGTATAGTATAGGGGAAGGCTTTTTCAAATGCTTTTTTCATAGAATTTCCTTTCTTTTGGAGTTTTTGCGTTATATAAATCTAATCTTCACTTATACTTTACTTAGCGCGTACAAGTGATTCAATAAATTACATATATTTTAACATAAAATTTCAAAAAGTAAAGGATAGTTTGAAATTAGGCATTTAACTTGTATAATATAGCAGGTTAAATTAGAAAAATACGCCAAATGTTTAATAAATGGATAGGAGAAATCATGAAAAACTATGACATTATAGTAGTGGGAGCAGGTGCAGCTGGAGCATTTATTGCTTATGAGCTAACAAAGCTAGAGACAAAGAAAAAGGTTCTTATAATAGATGGGGGCCGCAAGGTAGAAAACAGGACTTGCCCTATCACAGATGGAAAAGTTGACCATTGTATAGGTTGTAAACCATGCAATATCATGTATGGCTTTGGTGGTGCAGGAACTTTATCTGATGGAAAATATAATATTACTACTAATTTTGGTGGAGATCTTCATCGTTATGTTGGTGAGAAAAAAGCCATGGAACTAATGGAATATGTTGACAGTGTCCTAATGAGTTTTGATGGTGGGGACGATTTGGAACTTTATAGTACAGATAAAAACGATTTAAAAACCAAGTGCCTACGCCATGACCTTCATCTCCTAGATGCAAAGGTACGCCACTTTGGAACAGATAGAAATAAAATTATCTTACATAGAATTTACGAATATGTGAAAAATACAGTTGATTTTGAATTTTCTACCATGGTAGAAGATGTAAATTACGAAAATGGCAAGTACATAGTTAAGACTGATAAGGGCGGAGAATTTTCTGCAGATGACTTGGTTTTAGCAGCAGGCAGGTCTGGTTCTAAGTGGATTGGAGATGTTTGCGATAAATTTGGTATAAAATCTAAAAGAAATAGGGTAGATATAGGACTAAGGATTGAGGTACCAGCTGAAGTCTTTAAGCATATCACAGATGATGTTTATGAAGCTAAAATAATGTATCAAACCAAGCAATACAACGATATAGTAAGGACATTTTGTATGAATCCTTACGGCCATGTTGTAACTGAAAATACCAACGGTATTTTAACTGTAAATGGTCATTCCTTCACAGACCCTAAACTCCAATCAGAAAATACCAACTTCGCACTTTTAGTTACAAATAGGTTTACTGAACCATTCGAAGATTCAAACGAATATGGTGAATCCATAGCTAGACTGTCAAATATGCTTGGTGGTGGAGTCTTGATGCAAAGATTTGGTGACCTTGTCAAGGGCCGTCGTTCTTCAGATAGGAGGATGGAAAAATCTTTCACCAAACCAACCCTAAAGGCAACACCGGGGGACCTTTCCCTAGTTATGCCAAAAAGGCAATTAGACGATATAATTGAGATGATTTACCAGTTAGACAAGATTGCACCAGGAATGGCAAATGACGATACACTTTTATATGGAATTGAAGTTAAGTTCTACAATTCAGAAATAGAAGTCGATGAAAAATTTGAGTCAACACATAAGGGACTTTACTGCGTAGGCGATGGTTCAGGAGCAACTCACTCCCTATCTCAGGCTTCTGCTTGTGGTATTGTTGTGGCGAGGATTCTTGCTTAATGAAATACATCTATTCACAAATAACTAAGGAAGATGGCATCGTTATGAGGGGTGTGGTAAACACCCCAGATGACTTTGACGAAAATAAAAAATATCCAACCGCCATAATTTTCCATGGTTTTGGTGGAGATAGGAATGGAAGTGTAGGTTTCAGACTAAATCACGCCAAGTACCTCACAGAAAGAGGTTTTGTTGTAATTAGGTTTGACTTTTCTGGTTCAGGAGAATCTGATGGTAGTTTTTATTATATGACTGTAAGTCGTGAAGAAAAAGAAGCTGAGATGATTCATGACTTTGCCAAGATGAAATACTATGTAGACAAGGATAGGCTATATTGGATAGGTCATTCCTTGGGTGGAGTCCTAGCAAGCCTCTTAGCCTATAAATTAAAACCCAAAGCCATGGTATTACTAGCACCAGCAAGCGACATGAATAACAAAGACTACCTTAAAGTTATGGCAAAAACAGTTTTTGAAGGTGAAATTTCCGGTAAGTCCAAAATTGAGAACAACAAGTCCTATGATGATTTAATCTCAAAATTCGAAGACGCAGACATAGGTGGAGTTAAAATCAATAAAAAATTCTTAATAGACTTTATTTTAAAAGACATCTATGGGTCAGCTGCTAAATACGATGGTAGGGTCTTAATCATAAGAGGAAGTGCGGATACCTTAGTTTTTAAGGATTCTAATGAAAAGCTAAGGGACGCTTTTAAAAACGCCAGCTACTACGAAATAGAAGGGGCAGACCACTCCTTTACAAACGCAGATTACAGGGAAAATCTTTATGAAAAATCATTTGAATTTTTAAATGAAAATTAAATGCCACGAAAGTGGCTTTTCCTTTGCAAAAAAGATGAAAAGCATGAAAAATCAGTTATAATATCAGTATGGAAAAAATACTAATTACCACTAGCTTTGGTCTGGAAAGACTGGTTAAGTTTCAACTTATGGACTTAGGCTACAAAGATTTCAAAGTGAGTGATGGATTGATTTGCCTAGATGGCGATTTATCCGACTTAGCAAAATTGAATATTAATCTTAGACACGCTGACAGGGTATATCTAGAATTAGCAAGTTTTAAGGCCATGGACTTTGAAGAACTTTTTGAAAATATCAAAAAAATCTCCTGGCAAGATATTTTGGCTGAGGATAGTAATTTTATAGTAAATGCCAGATCTTACAAGTCAAAATTATTTTCCTTAAGGTCCATCCAGTCTATAAGCGAAAAGGCAATCATAGACAAGCTTAAGCTTTACTATAAAAAATCATTTTTTGAAAAAACTGGCGAAAGAGTTAAGATAGAAATAATGATTGAAAAAAACCTTGCAAAAGTTTGCCTAGATACATCTGGAGAAGGCCTCCACAAGAGGGGCTACAGGGAAGGAAGTGTAAAGGCACCCCTAAGAGAAAACCTAGCAGCAGCCCTAGTTGACCTTTCCTTTTATAAGCCGGATAGGTTTTTGTTTGACGGTTTTTGTGGGTCGGGGACAATACTAATAGAAGCCGCAAGGATAGGAAGAAATATCGCACCAGGAATTGATAGGAACTTTGACTTTACAAGCTTTAAATTTATAGACCCTAAATATTTTAAGGATGCCAAAAAAGAAGCCATGGAGAAAATCGATTATACAAAGAAATTAAATATCCTAGGCTCAGATATATCGGGCAGGGCAATAACACTAGCCAAACAAAACGCCATGAATGCAGGAGTTGAGGAAGATATTTCTTTTATAACGAGGGATTTTGGATCAGTTGCAATTTCGGATGACTATGGAGTTTTTATCTCAAACCCACCCTATGGAATGAGGCTATCAGAAACAGACCTAAGTGAAACTTATAAAAAAATCAATCAAAAGTTAGCAAAGCTAGCTACCTGGTCACTTTATTTCATAACAGCAGATGAAAAATTTGATAGGCATTTTAAAAGAAAAATATCCAAGAAAAGAAAATTATACAATGGTGGTCAAAAGGTAGATTTTTACCAGTATTTTGGCAAGAAACCAGATTGAGGAGGACGTCATAACAGAAGCAAACAACAAAAAGAAATCTAGGGCCCTAACCCTATTTATTCTTGTAATAATAGCAC